>NZ_JBSVXD010000016.1:0-54351 GCF_054070755.1 Pseudomonas sp. SDO5591_S426
TAGGAGCTGCCGAAGGCTGCGATCTTTTGCTCTTGGCTTCAATGCCCCATAAGCCAATGCTGATGCGGCCCTGGCAAGGTCCAGATGCCAAATAGAATCACCAGCAACCCACCGGCCATGCGCACGCTGCGTTTGCGCAACAACGCGGTCACCCGTTCAGCCGCCAGACCGGTGGCGAGCAACACTGGCCAAGTGCCGAGGCCGAAAGCCAGCATCAGCAGTGCGCTGTCCAACGCATTGCCCTGACTGGCCGACCACAGCAACGTGCTGTAAACCAGACCGCACGGCAACCAGCCCCAAAGCGCGCCAAGTAGCAATGCGCGAGGGACGTTAGAAACCGGCAGCAGTTTGTTGGCGACCGGCTGAATATGCCGCCACAAGCCGCGGCCGAGGCTTTCGATGCGCGTCAGGCCGCTCCACCAGCCGGCCAGGTACAGGCCCATCGCGATCAGCAACAGTCCGGCGAGTACGCGCATGAACATCGCTGCCGGGCTGTTGGCCACCGCCCAACCGGCTAGGCCGATCAGCAGGCCGGCGGTGGCATAGCTGAGGATTCGCCCGAGGTTGTAGGCCAGCAAAAGACGAAAACGTCGGCTGCGCTGTTCCTTGGGAATCGCCAGGGTCAGCGCGCCCATCAAGCCGCCGCACATGCCCAGGCAATGGCCGCCACCGAGCAGACCGAGAATCACCGCAGACACCAACAGTGGCGCCAATTCAAGCATGGGGCGGGGCCTTGTCGTCGGGTTTGGCCGGATGGCCGCTGGCCTCGTCGACCGCAGCGGTGTGGTTCGGGTCCTGGTCGTCGAACAGGATACTGTGGGCCGGGCCGTCGAGGTCGTCGTACTGACCGCTGTCGACCGCCCAGAAGAAGATGTAGATGGCGATGGCCACGATCAGCAGCGCGGCCGGGATCATCACGTAGAGAGCTGGCATCTGGACTCCATGCCCGCGCGGCTCAGGCCGGCAGCGGGCGGGTTTCTGGCGTGGCGTTGGCAGTGGGCGCGCTCGGCAGGCGAGTCAGGCGCAGGGCGTTCAACACCACGGTCAACGAACTGATGGACATGCCGACCGCGGCCCACACCGGCGTGATCCAGCCGAGGGCGGCGAACGGCAACATGAGGCCATTGTACAGCGCGGCCCACAACAGATTCTCAATGATCACCCGACGGGTGCGTCGCGCCAGGCTGAAGGCTTGTACCAACGCGTCGAGTCGATTGGACAGCAGCACCGCGTCGGCGCTGGTTTTCGCCAGATCGGTGGCCGAACCCATGGCGACGCTGATGTCGGCAGCGGCGAGCACCGGCACATCGTTGACCCCGTCACCGAGCATCAACACTTTGCGGCCTTCCTTGTGCAGCTGTTGCAGGACTTGCAGTTTGTCGTCCGGACGCAAGCCGCCCCGGGCTTCATCGATGCCGAGTTCTGCGGCAACACTGGCAACCATCGGCGAACTGTCGCCGGACAGCAGCAGCGTGCGCCAGCCGCGAGCCTTGCACGCGGCCAGCAGGGCAGGCGCGTCGGCACGCAAGCGGTCATCGAGGACGAACCACGCCAATGGCCCCTGGCGATCGCCAAGCAGCAGCCATTGCCCGGCTTCATCCGGCATCGTTGGCACCGCCGCGCCGCTGAGTTCGCAGACAAATACCGGGTTACCGATGCGCAAGCGCTGTTCGCCGACCACGCCTTCCAGGCCAAGGCCCGGTGTGCTGTGCACTTCTTCAGCGGCCAGCGGCGCACGGCCGAATGCGCGGGCGATCGGGTGTTCCGAGCGGTTTTCCAAAGCCGCCGCGAGCCCCAGGCATTCATCGCTACCCAATGCACCGAGCGGGCGGATCGAGCGCAACGCCAGACGCCCTTCGGTGAGGGTGCCGGTCTTGTCGAAAATCACCGTGTCGATCTGGTTCAGGCCCTCCAGCACATGGCCGCGAGTCAGCAGCAAACCGAGTTTGTGCAGGGTGCCGGTGGCAGCGGTGAGGGCGGTCGGCGTCGCCAGGGACAAGGCGCACGGGCAGGTCGCGACGAGCATTGCCAGCACAATCCAGAAGGCCCGCGAAGAATCCAGCTCCCACCACAACAGGCCGATGGCGGCAGCCGCGATCAGCGACAGCAACAGGAACCATTGCGCAGCGCGGTCGGCGATTTCCGCCAGTCGCGGTTTTTCCGCTTGGGCGCGGTCCAGCAGGCGGACGATGGCGGAGAGGCGGGTGTCCTGGCCGAGCGCCTGCACTTCGACGGTCAAGGCACCTTCGACATTCAGTGTGCCCGCCGTGACGGCATCGCCCGGCGTGCGTGCTTGTGGCAGGTATTCGCCGGTGAGCAGCGATTCGTCGATGCTCGATTGGCCGTCGAGGATCTTGCCGTCAGCCGGAAGGATTGCGCCCGGATGCACCAGCACTTGATCGCCGACACGCAATTCGCTCAGCAGGATCCGCTCGCTCTGGCCGTCAGCGCTCAGGCGCAAACACGAGGCGGGCAGAAGATTGACCAGTTGTGCGGTGGCGGCGGCCGTGCGTTCGCGGGCGCGACGCTCCAGATAACGTCCGGCCAACAGAAATAGCGCGAACATGCCGACCGCATCGAAATACAGTTCGCCGACGCCGGTGATCGAAGTCCAGATCCCGGCGATGTAGGCACTGCCGATGGCGAGCGACACCGAAACGTCCATGGTCAGGTGACGGGTGCGCAGGTCGCGCATCGCGCCTTTGAAGAACGGTGCGCAGCTGTAGAACACGATCGGAGTGGTGAGGAACAGCGCGACCCAACGCAAAATGGTGTGCAGCTCGGGGCTGAGGTCGATGTTGAATTCCGGCCAGGTGGCCATGGTCGCCATCATCGCCTGGAACCACAGCAGCCCGGCCACGCCGAGTTGGCGCAGGGCCAGACGGTTTTCGCTGGCCAGTTGTTCGCTGGCGCGGTCGGCTTGATACGGATGCGCGGCGTAACCGATGTGGCGCAGTTCGCTGAGCACTTTGCTCAGCGGCAATTGCGCGTCGGCCCAGCGCACGTGCAGGCGATGATTGGACAGGTTCAGGCGGGCTTCGGCCACGGCCGGCAAGGTGCGCAGGTGTTTCTCGATCAGCCAGCCGCAGGCGGCGCAACTGATGCCTTCCATCAACAGGGTGGTTTCGGCCAGATCGCCTTCGTGGCGGACGAAGGGCTGTTGAACGTCGGCGCGATCGTATAGCGCCAGTTCATCGACCAGTTGCACCGGCAGTGCTTCGGGGTTGGCCGAGGCTTCACTGCGGTGTTGGTAATAGCTTTCCAGTCCTCCGGCGACGATGGCTTCGGCCACGGCCTGGCAGCCCGGACAGCAGAACTCGCGGGACTCCCCGAACACGACGGCGGTGAAGCGACTGCCGGGCGGGACCGGCAGGGCGCAGTGGTAGCAGGGGAGTGGGGTTGTCATGAAGTGGAGTCTATATCGTCTGGAAGGGCCTCATCGCTGTAGGAGCTGACGAGTGGAACGAGGCTGCGATCTTTTTGGGACCGCTGCAAAAGCAAGATCAAAAGATCGCAGCCTTCGGCAGCTCCTACTGGTGTTCAGCGCCTTGCAGCGGCTCATCACCGAGCAGCAGATCCTTGTCATGGTTGACCAGTTCTTCTTCGAACATGCGCCAGATATGGTCGTCCTGGGTACCGAGCAATTCGACAAAACGGCGGCCTTCGATCTTGTCGCTCAACTGACCGATGTAACGACCCTGTTCGGTTTCGCTGCGGGTCAGGACGATCTTGCGGTCCTTCTCCGGTTGGGTCGGCGAGATCAGGTTCAGTTCCAGGCTTTTCGGCTGGCTGTTGCCACTCAGGCGCAGGTCGACTTCGCCGGTCACGTCGTCCAGATGAATGCTGGCGCGCATCAGCAGGGTTTGCGCCAGCAGTTCACGGTCGAGGGAGCGGTTGATGCCTTTGCCGGCCTCGTAGTAATTGTCGTTGACCAGGTTGTCCGGGTTGTTCACCGCGATGGTCACCATGGACAAGGTCAGGGTCACCGAGCAGGCCAGGATCCCGATGATGATCCACGGCCAAAGGTGCTTGTACCAGGGACTTGCGGCAGTTGCTGCGGGCATGATCACTTCTCTCAACGATTTTGTGGGCCGATGAACCGGCTCTTGGCTTCAACGTGGATGCTGGCGTCATCGGCATCCTTGAGGATGAATTTCACCTCGTTGGTGCTCGATGGCAGGTGTTCCGGCGCCACGGACAATTCGGCGGGCTGGCTGATGATATCGCCGGCCGCGACCTTGATTTCGCGTCGGCCTTGCAGCTTGAGGTCCGGCAGGCCGGTGGCTTCGAGCACATAGGTGTGGTCGCGCTGGTCCTTGTTCATGATCTTCAGGCTGTAGACGTTTTCGATTCGGCCCTCGGCGTTCTCGCGGTACAGCACGCGGTCCTTGCTGACGTCGAAACCCACCAGTGAGCGCATGAAGAAAGCGGTCACCAGCAAACTGATCATCGCCAGCAGCACCACGGCATAGCCGATCAGGCGCGGACGCAG
Organism: Pseudomonas sp. SDO5591_S426; assembly: GCF_054070755.1. Lineage (NCBI taxonomy): Bacteria > Pseudomonadati > Pseudomonadota > Gammaproteobacteria > Pseudomonadales > Pseudomonadaceae > Pseudomonas > Pseudomonas sp. SDO5591_S426. The sequence continues at coordinate 4,493 of NZ_JBSVXD010000016.1, forward strand.
TTTATTGGTTTTCTGCCCGGACAGGTTGTGTTCGGTGGTGTAGCTGATCAGGCCGCGCGGGTACTCCATCTTGTCCATGATGGCGTCACAGGCATCGATGCACGCGGCGCAGCCGATGCATTCGATTTGCAGGCCATCACGGATGTCGATGCCGGTCGGGCAAACCTGGACGCACATGGTGCAGTCGATGCAGTCACCCAGGCCCTGGGCCTTGTAGTCGATGCCTTTCTTGCGCGGGCCACGGCCTTCGCCACGACGCGGGTCGTAGGAAACGATCAGGGTGTCTTTGTCGAACATCACGCTTTGAAAACGTGCATACGGGCACATGTAGATACACACCTGCTCGCGCAACCAGCCGGCGTTGCCGTAGGTGGCGAGGGTGAAGAAACCGACCCAGAAGTAAGACCAGCCATCCGCCTCGCCGGTGAAGAATTCGATCACCAGTTCGCGGATCGGCGAGAAGTAACCGACGAAGGTCATGCCGGTGACGAAGCCGATCAACAGCCACAGGGTGTGCTTGCTGAATTTGCGCAGGAACTTGTTGGCGCTCATCGGCGTCTTGTCGAGCTTGATGCGCTGGTTGCGGTCGCCCTCGGTGACTTTTTCGCACCACATGTAGATCCACGTCCACACGCTTTGCGGGCAGGTATAACCACACCAGACCCGGCCGGCGTACACCGTGATGAAGAACAGGCCGAAGGCGGCGATGATCAACATGCCGGACAGCAGGATGAAATCCTGAGGCCAGAAGGTGGCGCCGAAGATGAAGAACTTGCGTTCCGGCAGGTTCCACCAGACAGCCTGATGGCCACCCCAATTGAGCCAGACCGTACCGAAATACAGCAGGAACAATACGGCACCGCCCGCCATGCGCAGGTTGCGAAACAGACCGGTGAAGGCGCGGGTGTAGATCTTTTCTCGAGAGGCGTAGAGGTCGACGCTGTTGTTCGCGTTCTTGGCGGGTGGAGTGACGTCGTGTACCGGAATCTGGTTGCTCATCATTGCATCCCACGGCAGTGGAAAAATGCCTCGGTCAGTACGTGCCGACCGCGGTCAAAAAGAGGTGTTGCAGTGGCGCAATGATACGCCTGTCGCTCTAGGTCGCGGGTGCGACCTTTGGTCACGTTTGGCAAAATCAATTGATGGTGTAATGACTTGAATCAATTGACTTGTGAATTATGGACGGGTTTTGCGAGGGCCGAAGCTCAATCGGCCCAGGGGTTAATCAACTGCACGCCACTGGATTGAAAATCGCCGACGTTACGGGTGACGACAGTCAGGCCATGAACCAGCGCGGTGGCTGCAATCAACGCATCTGCCTCGTTGGCGCGATCCGGCACATGCAAGCTGGCACACCGAAGGGCCACGGCAGCATCAATCGGCAGGATACGCGCATCGAAAGCCGGGATGACGTGACGCTTGAGCCAGGTGCGCAATACCTTTCCCTGTGCGGGATCGCGGCGCTCCATGCGCAAAACGCCGGTCTCCAGTTCTTTCAAGGTAATAGCCGAAATGAACATGCGCGGGGCGATGATGCTTTTGGCCCAGGCGACGACGTTCGCGTCAGCCTGGGGTTTGCGTAACTCCGAAATCACGTTGGTATCAAGTAGAAACATCAAGACAAATCCACAGGGCGGTGAGTGATCACGGCACGCTCGGTTTCGAACTCGATGTCTGCCGCTTCTGGCATTACCAACAGCTCGACGATATCGGCGTTGATGCCGGTCAGTTTTTGGTAATCCTCAATGCTTAGCAGCACATGGGCCGGTTTGCCTCGGTCGGTGATGAAAACCGGCCCTTGGCGCGTGGCTTTTTTGGCACCACTTGTGTCCTGGTTGAATTCGCGGCTGGAAATGGTGGTGATGGCCATCATGTGTGACCCTCCAGAATGTTCGGATGTAGAAACGTTACTACCTGCTGGTTCGGCTCGCAACCTCGTCGCCCCAACGCTCGACCGCCGGTCAAGTCGATTCTCGACAAGCAACTAAAAGGTATTTATGACTATGGATTAGGCAATCACGACTACGAAAACAATGTGGATGATTGCAGCTTTCCTGAAAATAATTGCGCTGCGGGTAGCATCGAGCAGTTGAAGGATAGGTATTGGGGTAGCGTTTACAATCTGGACCTGGCTGCACGCGCCGAATCTGGCGCCAAGGTTTATTACGGCAGTCTTGCGTACTCTAAAACAGTGGGCGATGTTCATTTGGTGCAGCTGAATAATGAGCCGACTTACTCGGTTGAGTTTAACTCAGGCTTCCCGTTCAACGGGGTCAGGTTTGAAATAACCGATGCGCTGGATTGGCTGGAGCGTGATCTGCAGCGAGCACACACCGAAGGCAAGATGATCATTCTGAACATGCACAAGCCTGACGGTTGGCAGGGGAGTAATGAACAGATAAAGCGCTTTAAAACACTCATTACCCGCTACCCGGTGACGGCTGTGTTCGCCGGCCATTTGCACAATGATCCAGGGGAATACATCGGCTGGAACCGTCGGGACTACTTCGGTGACGTACCGGTGTTCCTCAGCGGTGGCGCTTCCAATCAGACGTATTTGATTGCCGATATCGCGCCGGATCGCAAGTCGCTGAAAGTACATCAGGTCAATGGCAACAATTGGCCGAGCCGTCAGCCTATTGCGGTCATCCCTGTCCGATAATCAATATTCAAAAAAAAGCCCCGTCAGGTGGCAGGGCTTTTTTCATTGCATCAAGCGTTTGCCTTACTGGGCGTCCGCCGCCGGAGCCTTCTCGCCGTGAGACAGGCTGTAGACGTAAGCGGCCAGCAGGTGAACCTTGTCGTTGCCCTGCATTTGCTCTTGCGCAGGCATCTGGCCCTGACGGCCGTAACGGATGGTCTGCTGCAGTTGAGCGAAGCTCGAACCGTAGATGAACGCGGCCGGGTGGGTCAGGTTGGGTGCGCCCATCGCTGGGGTGCCTTTACCTTCCGGACCGTGGCAAGCCACGCAGTTGGCAGCGAACAGCTTCTGCCCGGCTACCGGATCAGCCTTGGCGCCTTCCGGCAGTTTGCGGCCATCGAGGTTGGTCAGGATGAATGCAGCCACATCGCTGACGCCTTGCTCGCCGATCACTTCAGCCCACGCCGGCATGACCGCGTGACGGCCGCCCATGATAGTGGTCTTGATGGTTTCCGGCTCGCCGCCCCAGCGCCAGTCGGCGTCAGTCAGGTTAGGGAAGCCGTACGCGCCTTTGGCGTCGGAGCCGTGGCAGACCGAGCAGTTGGAGGCGAACAGACGGCCCCCCATCTTCAGGGCTTGCGGATCCTTGGCCACTTCTTCGATTGGCATGGAAGCGAACTTGGCGAAGATCGGACCGAACTTGGCGTCCGAACGAGCCATTTCCTTTTCCCATTCGTGAACGCCGGTCCAGCCAGTCTGGCCGTTGGCGAACGCGGTCTGCTTCTCGTTATCCAGGTAGTTGTAACCCGGCAACAGGCCTTTCCAGTTACCCAGGCCCGGGTACAGCACCAGGTAACCCAGGGCGAAGATGATGGTGCCCACGAACAGCATGAACCACCATTTCGGCAGTGGGTTGTCGTACTCCTCGATACCGTCGAAGGAGTGCCCAACCGTCTCTTCGGTGGCCTCGCTGCGCTGGCCCTTGCGGGTCGACAGCAGCAGCCAGGTTAGGGAAAAGATCGTACCGAGACTGAGGACTGTGACGTACAGACTCCAGAATGTAGTCATTCTTTGTTACTCCTAGAAGCTTGCTCGACGTGCTTGATGGCTTCGGGATCATCCGCAAAAGGCAGCAAGGTCGCGTCTTCAAACTCCGACTTGCGCTTGGGGCTGAATACCCACAACGCCAGACCGATGAAGGCCACCATCACAACGACGGTGCCCAGGCCACGAATCATCCCGATATCCATTTAGATCACCGTTTGCTTTTGATGATGGTGCCCAGGCCCTGCAGATAGGCCACCAGCGCGTCCATTTCGGTTTTGCCCTTCACAGCATCCTTGGCACCGGCGATGTCTTCGTCGGTGTAAGGGACGCCGAGCGTGCGCAAGACTTCCATTTTCTTGGCGGTGTCTTTGCCGTCGAGCTTGTTTTCCACGAGGAACGGGTAGGCCGGCATTTTCGACTCAGGCACTACGTTGCGCGGGTTGTACAAGTGCGCACGTTGCCAGTCATCGGAGTAACGACCGCCGACACGGGCCAGGTCCGGACCGGTACGCTTGGAACCCCACAGGAACGGGTGGTCCCAGACGCTTTCACCGGCGACCGAGTAGTGGCCGTAACGTTCGGTTTCAGCACGGAACGGGCGGATCATCTGCGAGTGGCAGCCGACACAACCGTTGGCGATGTAGATGTCGCGTCCTTCCAGTTCAAGGGCGGTGCGCGGCTTCATGCCTTCGACCGGCTTGTTGGTGACGTCCTGGAAAAACAGCGGAACGATCTGGGTCAGGCCGCCGACGCTGACGGCGATAACCATGAAGAAGGCCAGCAGGCCAATGTTCTTCTCGACTGCTTCATGCTTCATCAGTGAGCTCCAACTACAGCAATCTGTTCGGCGGCTTCAGCTTCTGCCGGGTTCGAGGCGCGTACGGTACGGAACACGTTGTAGGCCATGAACAGCATGCCGGTGGCGAAGAACGCACCGCCCAGGGCGCGAACGATGAAACCAGGGTGACTGGCTTGCAGCGCTTCGACAAACGAGTAGGTGAGGGTGCCGTCATCGTTGATTGCACGCCACATCAGGCCCTGGGTGATGCCGTTGACCCACATCGAAGCGATGTACAGAACGGTACCGATGGTCGCGAGCCAGAAGTGCGTGTTGATCAGGCCGGTGCTGTGCATCTGCGCACGACCGAACAGTTTCGGGATCATGTGGTAGATCGCGCCGATCGAGATCATCGCTACCCAACCCAAGGCACCGGCGTGTACGTGGCCGATGGTCCAGTCGGTGTAGTGCGAGAGCGAGTTGACGGTCTTGATCGCCATCATCGGACCTTCGAAGGTCGACATGCCGTAGAACGCCAGGGACACGACCAGGAAGCGCAGGATCGGGTCGGTGCGCAGCTTATGCCAGGCGCCCGACAGGGTCATCATGCCGTTGATCATGCCGCCCCAGCTCGGAGCCAGCAGGATGATCGACATAGCCATGCCCAGGGACTGAGCCCAGTCCGGCAGAGCGGTGTAGTGCAGGTGGTGCGGACCGGCCCAGATGTACAGGGTGATCAACGCCCAGAAGTGCACGATCGACAAGCGATAGGAGTAGATCGGACGCTCGGCCTGTTTCGGCACGAAGTAGTACATCATCCCCAGGAAGCCGGTGGTCAGGAAGAAGCCCACGGCGTTGTGGCCGTACCACCACTGGATCATCGCGTCCGTCGCGCCCGAGTAGGCGGAATAGGACTTGAAGAAGCTGACCGGCAGCGAGGCGTGGTTGACGATGTGCAGCATCGCGGTCACGACGATGAAGGCACCGTAGAACCAGTTACCCACATAGATGTGCTTGGTCTTGCGCTTGACGATGGTGCCGAAGAACACCAGACCGTAGGTGACCCAGACAATGGCCAGCAGAATAGCCAGCGGCCATTCCAGCTCAGCGTATTCCTTGGTGGTGGTGTAACCCAGCGGCAAGGTAACGATGGCGCCGACGATCACCGCTTGCCAACCCCAGAAGGTGAAGGCGGCGAGGCTGTCGGAAATCAGTCGCGTTTGGCAGGTTCGCTGCACGACGTAATAGGAAGTGGCAAACAGTGCACATCCACCGAAGGCGAAAATCACCAGGTTTGTGTGCAACGGGCGCAGGCGTCCAAAGCTCGTCCATGGCAGACCGAAGTTCAATTCCGGCCAGACCAGTTGCGAGGCGATGAAGACACCGAGCCCCATGCCAAGGATCCCCCAGACCACCGTCATGATGGCGAACTGGCGGACTACCTTATAGTTATAAGCAGTCGGACTGATTGCTGTGCTCATTCTAAGGTTCCACGGTTTGGGTGTTTTATTAGGATTAAAAATCGGCCGCAAGTATGGAGAAAGCAGGGGGTCATTGCAACGCGCCATGACCTGGGTCAATGCTTTCAAATGCTGATTCTGCGGCCTTTCCATGCGCCGCGTAAGGACAAAATTGCCCACAGGCAAAATGTCTCGGCGGACTCGATGGACGAGGGGGTCAGGTCGGATGTAACGGGGTATGTTCAAACGCAACGATCAAGTGACCGAAGGCAAGTGGCGCGACAGCCGGTATCTACCAGCCTTTGCGGCCTTTCAGTCAGCCGATTCGTCGAACACATCGTTCAGCGTCGACCTGGAACCGGTGCTCGCCGGTCCGCATCGGGGGAAGCTTAGACCCGAATCAGGGGAACCGAAAGGAAGACTCAAGGAGGGTGCGACAATGGGTCGCAAAGGGGAAGGGAACTGCCGCATTGCGAAGAATGCGGCAGTAGAGCGGTCGAGATTTATTCGTTTTTGCCTTCAGCCTGTAAACGTTCGGTATTCAAACCATGGGACAGGCTGTACACATACGCGGCCAGCAGTTGCACTTTATCGTTGCCGAGCAGTTCGTTCTGCGCCGGCATATGGCCCTGGCGACCATGACGAATCGTCTGCTCCAGCTGCGTCAGGCTGGTGCCGTAGATGAAACCGGCCGGGTGCGTCAGGTTCGGCGCACCCATGGCTTCAGTGCCCTGGCCGTTTGCCCCATGACAGGCTACGCAGGTGGTGCTGAACGCTTGCTGTCCGGCTTGCAGGTCGGCACCGCTGTCGGCAGGCAATGGCAGGCTGGCCAGTTCATGACGCACATAAGCCGCCACGTTTTTCACGCCGGCCTCACCGAGAATTTCACCCCAGGCCGGCATTGCCGCCATGCGGCCGCCCAAGATGGTGGTCTTGATGGTGTCGGCGCTGCCGCCCCAGCGCCAGTCGCTGTCCGCCAGGTTAGGGAAACCGAACGCACCCTTGGCGTCCGAGCCGTGGCACACCGAGCAGTTGGAGGCGAACAGACGACCGCCCATTTTCAATGCCTGCGGGTCTTGAGCCACTTCTTCCACCGGCATCGCGGCGAATTTGGCGAAGATCGGCCCGAACTTCGCGTCAGCCTTGTCCATCTCCTTTTCCCATTCGTGCACGCCGGTCCAGCCGTTTTCGTAGCCGGGCAGGATGCCTTTCCAGTTGCCCAGGCCGGGATAAAGAATCAGGTAGCCGACGGCAAAAACCAACGTGCCGGCGAACAACATGAACCACCATTGCGGCAACGGATTGTCGTACTCCTCGATGCCGTCGAAGCTGTGGCCCATGGTCTGGTCGACACTGCCCTTGGTTTCGCCCTTGCGGGTGCCGATCAGCAGCCAGGTCAGGCCGATCAGGCTGCCGATGGTCAGCACGCAGATCCACGTACTCCAGAAGGTGGTCATGGCCGGGTACTCCTTGTTTCAGATGCTTGGGTAATGTCGGGTTGCGGTTCATCGGCGAACGGCAGCAGACGCGCTTCGGCGAATTCCGTTTTGCGCTTGCCGCTGAACACCCACAACGTCAGGCCGACGAAGGCCACGAACACCACGACCGTGCCGAGGCCGCGAATCAGGCCAGTGCTCATCTCAAAGACCATGGCTCACCTCTTGCTCTTGATCGCAGTGCCGAGCACTTGCAGATAGGCGACCAGTGCGTCCATTTCGCTTTTGCCCTTGAGCGAAGCAACGGCGCCGGTGATGTCGTCATCGGTGTACGGCACGCCCAAGGTACGCATGGTCTTGAACTTGGTTTCGGTGTGGCTGCTGTCGAGTGGGTTGGCCACCAGCCACGGGTAGGCGGGCATCTTCGATTCCGGCACCACGTTGCGCGGGTTGTACAAGTGCGCGCGGTGCCAGTCATCCGAGTAGCGTGCACCGACCCGCGCCAGGTCCGGCCCGGTACGTTTCGAACCCCAGAGAAAGGGGTGATCCCAGACGCTTTCACCGGCGACCGAGTAGTGGCCGTAGCGTTCGGTCTCGGCGCGAAACGGCCGGATCATCTGCGAGTGGCAGCCGACGCAACCTTCGCGGATATAGATGTCGCGACCTTCCAGTTGCAGCGCGGTGTAGGGCTTCATGCCTTCCACCGGTTTATTGGTCACGTCCTGGAAGAACAGCGGGACGATCTGGGTCAGGCCGCCGATGCTCACGGCGAGCACCATCAGCAGCATCAGCAGGCCGACGTTTTTCTCGATTGTTTCGTGTTTCATGGCGGTCTCCTCAGGCCATCTGCGCGGCAGCGACGACGTCGGCAGGCTGCGAGGCCCGCACGGTGCGCCAGGTGTTGTAGGCCATCAGGAACATGCCGCTGAGGAAGATCGCGCCGCCCACCAGCCGCACGACGAAGCCGGGATGGCTGGCCACCAGGGTTTCGACGAAGGAGTAAGTCAGCGTGCCGTCCTCGTTCACCGCACGCCACATCAGGCCCTGTGCGATGCCGTTGACCCACATCGAGGCGATGTACAAAACGGTGCCGATGGTGGCGAGCCAGAAGTGCGCATTGATCAGGCCGATGCTGTGCATCTGTTCGCGCCCGAAGACTTTCGGGATCATGTGATACAGCGCGCCGATGGAAATCATCGCCACCCAGCCGAGCGCGCCGGCGTGTACGTGGCCGATGGTCCAGTCGGTGTAGTGGGAGAGGGCGTTGACGGTCTTGATCGCCATCATCGGGCCTTCGAAGGTCGACATGCCGTAGAACGCCAGCGATACCACGAGAAAGCGCAGGATCGGGTCGCTGCGCAACTTATGCCAGGCGCCCGAGAGGGTCATCATGCCGTTGATCATCCCGCCCCAGCTCGGCGCCAGCAGGACCAGCGACATCACCATGCCCAGCGACTGCGCCCAGTCCGGCAGTGCGGTGTAGTGCAAGTGGTGCGGGCCGGCCCAGATGTACAGCGTGATCAGCGCCCAGAAGTGCACGATCGACAGGCGATAGGAATACACCGGGCGTTCGGCCTGCTTCGGCACGAAGTAATACATCATGCCGAGGAACCCGGCGGTGAGGAAAAAGCCCACGGCGTTGTGCCCGTACCACCACTGCACCATGGCGTCGGTGGCGCCGGCGTACAAGGAGTAGGACTTGGTGAAACTCACCGGCAACTCAAGGTTGTTGACGATGTGCAGGATGGCGACGGTGATGATGAACCCGCCGAAGAACCAGTTGCCGACGTAGATGTGCTTGGTCTTGCGCTTCATCACCGTGCCGAAGAACACGATCGCGTAGGCGACCCAGACAATGGTGATCAGAATGTCGATCGGCCATTCCAGCTCGGCGTATTCCTTGGAACTGGTATAGCCCAGCGGCAGGCTGATGGCCGCCAGCAGGATCACCAGTTGCCAGCCCCAGAAGCAGAACGCGGCGATTTTAGGCGCAAACAATTGGGTCTGGCAGGTGCGTTGCACCGAGTAGAACGAACTGGCGAACAGCGCACAGCCGCCGAAGGCGAAGATCACCGCGTTGGTATGCAGCGGGCGCAATCGGCCGAAACTGGTCCATGGCAAATTGAAGTTGAGTTCGGGCCAGACCAACTGGGCCGCGAGAAAAACCCCGAGCCCCATGCCGACGATGCCCCACACCACCGTCATAATGGCGAATTGGCGGACCACCTTGTAGTTGTAGGCGGTACTGATAGAAGTGTTCATGGTTCCCCATCCACGGTTCAGCCGAAGTGAGCGCGCTAGCGCAAGGCAGCGCACCCTTCGGCCGGAGTTATAGGCAGACTAAAAGCGAGGCAAGCATGGACAAAGGGCACAAGGCCGGTATTGACGGGGATCAATGGGCGCAGTGTGTGCGCGATCACGGATGGTTGTGGGATGCGGCTTCAGGCAGCGCTTCGGCGACGCTGATTCTCGCCCACGGCGCCGGCGCGCCAATGGACAGCGGCTGGATGAACGACATGGCCGCACGCCTCGCGGCACAAGGCGTCAACGTGTTGCGCTTCGAGTTTCCATACATGGCGCAACGCCGTGTCGATGGTGGCAAGCGTCCACCGAATCCGGCGCCGAAACTGTTGGAATGCTGGCGTGAGGTATATGCCGAGGTGCGACGTCATGTCGCCGGGCCGCTGGCCATTGGCGGCAAGTCCATGGGCGGGCGGATGGCCAGTTTGCTGGCCGATGAATTGGGGGCGGATGCGTTGGTGTGCCTGGGGTATCCGTTTTATGCCGTGGGCAAACCGGAGAAGCCGCGGGTGGAGCATCTGGCTGCTTTGAAAACCCGCACGTTGATTGTGCAGGGTGAGCGGGATGCGTTGGGCAATCGGGAGGCGGTCGAGGCTTACACATTGTCGCCGAGCATCGAGGTGTTCTGGCTGGTGGCGGGGGATCATGATTTGAAGCCGTTAAAGGCTTCGGGGTTTAGCCATGAGCAGCATTTGGCAGCTGCGGCGGGGAGGGTTGCAGCGTTTTTGTGAGAAGCAAGATCAAAAGATCGCAGCCTTCGGCAGCTCCTACAGGAAATACGCCATTGTAAGAGCTGGCGCAGCCTGCGATCTTTTGACTTTGAGGTTACCGGTTAAACCGCTCCACCAACGAATACTGCGTGTTGGCAGTCTTGGTCAGCTCTTCACTCAACAACGCCGAGTTCTGCGCCTGTTCCGAGGTCTGGTCCGCCAGGTGCGAGATGTTGCTGATGTTGCGGCTGATTTCCTCGGCCACGGCACTTTGCTCTTCGGTCGCGGCAGCGATCTGGGTGGTCATGTCGGTGATGTTGGCCACCGCTTCGCTGATGCCCACCAATGCCTGATCCGCTTCCAGCACCCGTGCCACACCTTCTTCAGCCTGACGATGCCCGGCTTCCATGGTCTGCACGGCAGTGCTGGCGGTTTGTTGCAGCTTGGCGATCAGGGCGTGAATCTGCCCGGTGGATTCGCTGGTGCGTTGCGCCAGTTGACGGACTTCGTCGGCGACCACCGCAAAACCACGGCCCATCTCACCGGCGCGGGCCGCTTCGATGGCGGCGTTGAGCGCCAGCAGGTTGGTCTGGTCGGCGATACCCTTGATCACGTCGACCACTCCGCCGATTTCGTCACTGTCCTTGGCCAGTTGGGTCACGGTCTGGCCGGTTTCACCCACGACCACCGACAGGCGTTGAATCGCTTCGCGGGTTTCCCCGGCGATGTCACGACCGCGACCGGTCAGGCGATTGGCTTCCTGAGTGGCGTCGGCGGTGCGTTGTACATGGCTGGCGACTTCCTGAGTGGTGGCGGCCATCTGATTGACGGCGGTCGCCACTTGCTCGGTCTCGACGCGCTGACGTTCCAGGCCAGTGGAGCTGTTGTGCGCCAGGGCATCGGATTGCTTCGCCTGATCGGTCAGGTGTTCGGCCGTGTCCTGCAGACGAGTCAGGCAGGTTTTCAGGCGTGCTTCCTGGCTAAGGATCGACATTTCCAGACGCGCCTGGGCGCCACGGCTGTCGGTGTACATCTGTGCAATCAACGGGTCGGACGTGGTCTGCTCGGCCAGTCGCAGCAAACGCTTGATGCCGCGTTGCTGCCAGCTCAGGCCCATCAGGCCCAGCGGCACCGAAAGACCGGCCGCCAGGGCGAAACCCCACTGCGAGGTCAGGGTGGCACCGATCATGAAACTCAACTGGCTGACCAGAATGAACGGCAGCCAGTCCTGCAGGACCGGCAACCATTTATCCGTGGAAGGAATGGCCGACTTGCCTTGGTTGATGCGTTGGTAGAGCGCTTCGGCGCGGTGAATCTGTTCGGCGGTGGGTTTGACCCGCACCGACTCGTAACCGATCACCTGATTGCCTTCGAAGATCGGCGTCACATAGGCATTCACCCAATAGTGATCACCGCTCTTGCAGCGATTCTTGACGATGCCCATCCATGGCAAGCCTTGTTTCAGTGTGGCCCACATGTGCGCGAACACCGCTGCCGGGACGTCGGGGTGACGCACCAGGTTATGCGGCGCACGGATCAGTTCCTCACGAGAAAACCCGCTGATCTCGACGAAGTCGTCGTTGCAGTAGGTAATCATGCCTTTGGCATCGGTGGTGGAAATCAACCGTTGCTGGGCCGGGAAGGTCCGCTCGCGTTGTGTAATTGGCTGGTTGTTACGCATGGCTTTTTAATCCGCAAGGCTTTCAAGTGCTGTATCGGCCTCTATCGGGATTTGTTGAGAATATTTTTCGATAATCAGTGGCACGTCGCAAAACGACCCTTGCGTCAGCGCGCCAGCATCGGATAGGTGAACAGGCCAAAGTGCAGCACGTTCAAGCCGAAATGCGTGGCAACGGCTGCGGCCAGTCCGCCAAAACGGTAGGCCAGTCCGTATCCGACGCCGGCGAGGCTCGCCAGCAACACCCATTGCCAGCCAGCCCCAGCGTGCACCAGGCCGAACAACAGCGAGGCGAGCAGCAGCGCGAGGTTTTCGCCGTACGCCAGGTGCTTGAAGCATCGGCTCAGACCGCCCTGGATATAGCCGCGAAACAGCGCTTCTTCCACCAGCGTCACCAGCAGCAGATTGTTCAGCAGCCACAGCCATGCATGGTCCGGCCATTTCGGCGCCCAACCGATGACGCCCAACAACAGCGCGCCACCCAAGGCCAACACAGCGCTCAGGGCCAGCGCCATAGGCACGGCATGTAGAAACAGTCGCAGCGAACGCCGGCCGACAATCCACGGACAGGCCAGCAACAACCAGAAGCCGATCAGGGGTTTGTCCAGATTCAGGTGCATGGCGAACCGCACGGCATCGTCGGTGAAGCGCTGAGGTGGAATGACTCGACCGTTGTAGAACCCCGGCAGCCAGTGCATCGCCAAGGCCAGGGCAAGGAAGATGAACAGACCGTGGCCGAGGTAGCGACCGAACTGAAGTTGTTGTTGGCGGACGGCGTAACCGGCGATCAGCAACAAGCCGACGGAAATCCCGGCGAGCCAGCCGAGTCGGCCATAGGTCAGGGCCATGCCGTAGCCGAGGGAAAGCAGGGCCAGAAGCGTCCATGGCAGGGCGAGCATTGTTATTCCTTGTGCATAAAAAAACTGCGGATACCTCAGTCCCTGTGGGAGCGGGCTGTGTCGGCCGCAACATAGAGGTGGGCGATTGTACGGGTGACTGCCCAAATAAAAACACCGCCCGAAGGCGGTGTCTTTGTCAGCGCACAACTACGACGCAATCAACTGCCGCAACACGTAATGTAAAATCCCTCCCGACTTGAAGTATTCCACTTCATTAAGTGTATCGATCCGGCACAGCACCTCGATCCTTTCACTGGTGCCGTTTTCACGATTGATGACCAGCGTCAGGTTCATCCGTGGTGTCAGCTCAACGCCGGTCAGGCCAAGAATGTCCAGGGTTTCGGTGCCTCTGAGGTTCAGGCTCTTGCGGTTCTGATCGAGTTTGAACTGCAGCGGCAGCACACCCATGCCTACCAGGTTGGAACGGTGAATGCGTTCAAAGCTTTCGGCGATGACCGCTTTGACCCCCAGCAGATTGGTGCCCTTGGCCGCCCAGTCGCGGCTCGATCCGGTGCCGTATTCTTGCCCGGCGATCACCACCAGCGGCGTCCCTGCGGCTTGATAACGCATGGCCGCGTCGTAGATCGCCAGCTTCTCTCCGGTCGGGATGTAGAGGGTGTTGCCGCCTTCTTCGCCGCCGAGCATTTCATTGCGAATGCGGATGTTGGCGAAGGTGCCGCGCATCATCACTTCGTGGTTACCACGGCGCGAGCCGTAGGAGTTGAAGTCGCGCGGCTCCACGCCTTTCTCGCGCAGGTAGCGGCCCGCCGGGCTGTCAGCCTTGATGTTGCCGGCAGGGGAAATGTGGTCGGTGGTTACCGAATCGCCCAGCAGCGCAAGAACGCGCGCGCCACTGACGTCCTTGACCACCGGCGGTGGTCCGCCAATGTCATCAAAGAACGGCGGATGCTGGATATAGGTTGAGTCGTCCTGCCAGACATAGGTCGCTGCTTGCGGCACTTCGATGGCTTGCCACTGTTCATCGCCGGCAAACACTTCGGCGTACTCCTTGTGGAACATGGCGGTGTTGACCTGTTCCACGGCCTCGGCGATTTCCTGGGTGCTTGGCCAGATGTCCCGCAGGTAAACCAGATTGCCGTTCTGGTCCTCGCCCAAGGGCTCGCGGCTGAGGTCAATGCGCACGGTGCCGGCCAGCGCATAGGCGACCACCAGCGGTGGCGACGCCAGCCAGTTGGTTTTCACCAGCGGATGAACCCGGCCTTCGAAGTTGCGATTGCCCGACAACACCGAGGCCACGGTCAGGTCGGCTTTCTGAATGGCTTTTTCAATCGGTTCCGGCAAAGGACCGGAGTTGCCGATGCAGGTGGTGCAGCCATAACCGACCAAGGCAAACCCGAGCGCATCGAGGTATTGCGTCAGGCCGGCAGCCTTGTAGTAATCGGTGACCACCTTCGAGCCGGGGGCCAGCGAGCTTTTCACCCAGGGTTTGCGGCGCAGGCCTTTTTCCACGGCTTTCTTCGCCACCAGGCCGGCAGCCATCATCACGCTCGGGTTGGAGGTGTTGGTGCAGGAGGTAATCGCTGCGATCACAACTGCGCCGTTTTTCAGGCGAACCGTTTGCCCTTCAAAGTCGTAGTCCACTTCACCGGCCAGATCGGCGTTACCCACCGCCACACCGCCGCCGCCCTCGCTTTCCAGGCGACCTTCTTCCTTGCTGGTGGGCTTCATTTGCAGGCCGAGGAAGTCGCTGAAGGCTTGCGCCACATTCGGCAGCGAAACCCGGTCTTGCGGGCGTTTCGGTCCGGCGAGGCTGGCTTCGACGCTGGCCATGTCCAGCGCCAGGCTGTCGGTGAATGCCGGTTCCTTGCCCGGCAAGCGCCACAGGCCTTGCGCCTTGCTGTAGGCCTCGACCAGTTTCACGGTTTCAATCGGGCGACCGGACAGGCGCAAGTATTCCAGCGTCACGTCGTCCACCGGGAAGAAGCCGCAGGTGGCGCCGTACTCCGGAGCCATGTTGGCAATGGTCGCGCGGTCGGCCAGCGGCAGGTCGGCGAGGCCATCGCCGTAGAACTCGACGAATTTGCCGACCACGCCTTTCTTGCGCAGCATTTGGGTGACGGTCAGCACCAGGTCGGTGGCGGTGATGCCTTCCTTGAGCTTGCCGGTGAGTTTGAAACCGATCACTTCCGGAATCAGCATCGACACCGGTTGCCCGAGCATCGCCGCTTCCGCTTCGATGCCGCCAACACCCCAGCCGAGTACGCCGAGGCCGTTGATCATGGTGGTGTGGGAATCGGTACCGACCAACGTGTCCGGGAAGGCGTAGGTGCGGCCATCCTCGTCTTTGGTCCAGACTGTGCGACCCAGGTATTCCAGATTCACCTGGTGGCAGATCCCGGTGCCCGGAGGCACCACGCTGAAGTTGTCGAATGCACTCTGGCCCCAGCGCAGGAACGCATAACGTTCGCCGTTGCGTTGCATTTCGATATCGACGTTCTGTTCGAAGGCGCTGCTGGTGGCGAACTTGTCGACCATCACTGAGTGGTCGATCACCAGATCGACAGGGGAGAGCGGGTTGATCCGCTGCGGATTGCCACCGGCCTTGGCCATCGCCGCACGCATGGCGGCTAGATCGACCACGGCGGGCACGCCGGTGAAGTCTTGCATCAATACCCGCGCGGGGCGGTACTGGATTTCGCGGTCGGAGCGGCGCTCCTTGAGCCAGGCGGCAATCGCCTTGAGGTCGGCGCCGGTCACGGTTTTTTCGTCTTCCCAGCGCAGCAGGTTTTCCAGCAGCACTTTCAGCGACATTGGCAGCTTGTCCAGATCGCCCAGGCTCTTGGCGGCATCGGGCAGGCTGAAATAGTGGTAGGTCTTGTCGTCGACTTGCAGGGTTTTCAGAGTCTTCAGGCTATCGAGGGACGGCATTGCGATCACTCCTTGAAGTCCGCACGGCTACGGACTGAGGGGACGGGCAGAGCATTAAACCTAGCCCTGTTTTAAGTAGCTGGCTAATAACTGGACTCTATCGACAAGTCCGAGGTTCCGAAGTCGGCTATCATGCGCCGGTTTTCGTGACAGGCTTTGCTTCAGGGCAAGCTTGGGCATCGCGCAGTGGTTGAATGTCTCGCCATCTGCCCAGGAGTAAGAATGAACACCCTATTCATGCATTGCCGGCCAGGTTTCGAAGGTGAAGTCTGTTCCGAGATTTCCGACCTCGCCGCACAACTGAACGTGGCCGGTTATGCCAAGGCCAAGGCCGCCAGTGCCTGCGCCGAATTTGTCTGCACCGAAGAAGACGGCGCCGAACGCCTGATGCGTGGTCAGCGTTTCGAACGACTGATCTTCCCGCGCCAATGGGCCCGGGGCATTTTCATCGATCTGCCGGAAACCGACCGCATCAGCGTGATCCTCGCGCACATGGCGGATTTCCCGGTGTGCGGCAGCCTGTGGCTGGAAATGGTCGACACCAACGATGGCAAGGAACTGTCGAACTTCTGCAAGAAATTCGAAGTTCATTTGCGCAAGGCGCTGCTGGCTGCCGGCAAGCTTGTCGAAGATGCTCATAAACCGCGTCTTCTTCTGACCTTCAAAAGCGGTCGTGAGGTGTTTGTCGGTCTGGCGGAGTCGAACAACTCGGCGATGTGGCCGATGGGAATTCCGCGTTTGAAATTCCCTCGTGAGGCGCCTAGCCGGTCGACCTTGAAACTGGAAGAAGCCTGGCACCACTTCATCCCGCGTGACCAGTGGGACGAACGCCTGCACAGCGACATGACCGGCGTCGACCTCGGCGCTGCGCCGGGTGGCTGGACTTGGCAACTGGTCAACCGCGGCATGCTGGTAACGGCTATCGACAACGGCCCGATGGCCGAAAGCCTGATGGACACTGGTCTGGTGCAGCACTTGATGGCCGATGGCTTCACCTTCAAGCCCAAGCAGCCGGTGGACTGGATGGTCTGCGACATCGTCGAGAAACCGGCGCGCAACGCCGCGATGCTGGAAGAGTGGATCGGCGACGGGCATTGTCGCGAAGCGGTGGTCAACCTGAAGTTGCCGATGAAGCAGCGTTATGCCGAAGTGAAGCGATTGCTGGAGCGCATCTCTGATGGCTTCAAGGCCCGGGGCATCAAGGTCGAGATCGGCTGTAAACAGCTGTACCACGACCGCGAAGAAGTGACCTGCCATCTGCGCCGATTGGACGTTAAGAAACCCAAGTCCCGCTGATGGACTGGTCCCCTGTAGGAGCTGCCGCAGGCTGCGATCTTTTGACTTTGCTCTTGACTTCATAAAGCAGAATCAAAAGATCGCAGCCTGCAGCTCCTACAGGGGCGGTGTTGTGTCGGGTAATTTGTTAAGAGCGGTGGCAATGCGCGACAATGCCGGCAAGTTTCAGGAGTTGATCATGAGTGAAATGCTTGATACGCCGGTTGACGGCACCCTCGACGCCACCGGCCTCAATTGCCCTGAGCCAGTGATGATGCTGCACCAGCATATCCGTGACCTGGCACCCGGTGGCCTGCTCAAGGTGATCGCGACCGACCCGTCGACCCGTCGCGACATCCCCAAGTTCTGCGTGTTTCTTGACCATGAGCTGGTGGCGCAACACGAAGACGCCGGCACCTATCTGTACTGGATTCGCAAGAAGTTCGATTAACAGGCCGCAAAAAAAAAGACCTGCAAAAGCAGGTCTTTTTTTTGTTCGGTTATTCCGCCGAGCGGCTCATGCGAATCCGTTTGCGCGCACTGCGCGTCAGGCGGATTGACAGCATCAACGCCGCACAGCTCAAACCCACGATCAGGCCTTGCCACAAGCCGCTCGGGCCACGGGGCTCTCCAAGCCAGTCCGTCAGGCCGAGGGCGTAACCCACCGGCAGGCCGATACCCCAATAGGCGAACAGGGTCAGGATCATTGTCACGCGAGTGTCCTGATACCCGCGTAGGGCGCCGGCTGCTGTCACCTGAATCGCGTCGGAAAACTGGAACAGCGCCGAGTACACGATCAGCATCGCCGCAATATGGATCACCGTCGGGTCAGCGGTGTAGATCGCGGCGATAGGCTCGCGCATCAGCAACATCATGCTCGCCGACAGGCAGGCATAGGCCAGTGCAGTACCCATACCGACGCCCGCGGCAAAACGCGCTTCGCGCGGCTCTTCACGGCCCAACGCCTGACCGACGCGCACCGTCACGGCCATGCCCAGAGAATAAGGAATCATGAACACCAGCGAGCTGACGTTCAGGGCAATCTGATGCCCGGCTACCACGGTCGCCCCCAGGCTGCCAATCAACAGCGCGATCACGGCAAAGATGCTCGACTCGGCGAACACGGCGATGCCGATAGGTAAACCGATCCCCAGCAGCCGCTTGATGACCGACCACTGCGGCCAGTCAAAGCGGCTGAACAATTGGCTCGACTGATAGGCCGGCGCCCAGCGTTCCCAACCGGCCAGTCCCAGGCTCATCACCCACATCACGATCGCTGTGGCCCAACCGCAGCCGACGCCGCCCATGGCCGGTACGCCGAAGTGGCCATAGATGAAGATGTAGTTCAACGGAATATTCAGCGCCAGGCCGCACAGGCCCAACACCATCGCCGGCCGTGTTCGCCCCAGACCATCACTGAAGCAGCGCAATACGCAGTAAAAAGCCGTGGCAGGAAGGCCACTGGCAATGCCGTGCAGGTATTGCATGCACGGGCCGATCAGTTCGGGGTCGACCTTCATCAGGTGCAAGATCGGTTCGGCGCTCAACAGCATGCCGGTCGCGATCAACCCCACGACCAGCGCCAGCCACAACGCTTGCCGCACGATCGGGCCGATTTCGCTGTGGGTGCCGGCGCCGAAGCGTTGGGCGACTTTCGGCGTGGTGGCCAGCAGGGTGCCGGTCATCAGCAGAAACACCGGGACCCAGATCGAGTTGCCCAAGGCAACTGCCGCGAGGTCCCGAGAACTGAATCGGCCCGCCATCACCGCGTCGACGAACCCCATCGCCGTGGTCGCCAGTTGCGCGATCATGATCGGCAGCGCCAGGCCGAGCAGATTTTTCAGCTCCAGGCGAACCCGGGCCGGGCGGGTGAGGGAAAGAGTAGCGGGGCGGTCAGTCACAGAATTCAAGGGCAAAACGTCCAAAAGGGTTTTGATGCACAGGCGCGCATTCTACGCGTTGACGCAGTGGTCAGGAAAAGACCAGTGTTGGGGATTTGTAATCAGTTGCCAGCACCGTGCTAGGCGCGATGCGTCATCTACGCCTACACTGCCGATCCGCCAAAGGAGCCTGCCATGCTGATTGTTGCCGACGAAAATATCCCCCTGCTTGATGCCTTCTTCGAGGGTTTCGGTGAAATCCGCCGGGTGCCGGGACGCTACATCGACCGCGCCACCGTCGAACAGGCCGATGTATTGCTGGTGCGCTCAGTGACTAACGTCAACCGCGCCTTGCTCGAAGGCAGCAACGTGCGCTTTGTCGGCACCTGCACCATCGGCACCGATCACCTGGACCTGGATTACTTTCAACAGGCCGGCATCACCTGGTCCAGTGCACCGGGTTGCAATGCCCGGGGCGTGGTCGACTATGTGCTCGGCAGTCTGCTGACCCTGGCCGAAATCGAAGGCGTCGACCTGACCCGGCGCACGTACGGCGTGGTCGGCGCGGGTGAGGTGGGCGGGCGACTGGTCAAGGTCCTGCAAGGGCTGGGCTGGAAAGTGCTGGTTTGCGACCCGCCACGGCAAGCCGCTGAAGGTGGCGATTACGTCAGCCTGGAAGAAATCATCGAGCAGTGCGACGTAATCAGCCTGCACACGCCGCTGACCAAGCAAGGCTCGCAATCGACCTGGCACCTGTTCGATAAAAAACGCCTGAACCAACTCAAAACGGGCGCCTGGCTGATCAACGCCAGTCGCGGGCCGGTAGTCAATAACGCCGCTTTGCGCGATGTGCTGTTGGAGCGCGAAGACCTGCAAGCGGTGCTCGATGTCTGGGAAGGCGAGCCGGAAGTCGATGTGGCGCTGGCCGAACTCTGCGTGCTGGCAACGCCGCACATTGCCGGCTACAGCCTCGATGGCAAGCAACGGGGCACGGCGCAAATCTATCAGGCGTATTGCGATTTCCTCGGGCAACCGGCCCAAGTCAGCCTGAGTGATTTGTTGCCGGCGCCGTGGTTGTCGCAAGTGTCGCTGAGCGCTGAAAGCGATCCGGCCTGGGCGCTGGCGATGTTGTGCCGTGGCGTGTACGACCCGCGCCGCGACGATGCGGATTTCCGCCGCAGCCTTGTAGGCAGTGTGAGCGAGCAGCGTGCGGCGTTCGATGTGTTGCGCAAGAACTATCCATCGCGGCGGGAGATTGATGGGTTGCGGGTGCGGATTGATGGGGATGCGCCTGAGTTGCAGAGAATTGTGGCAGCGTTGGGTGCGACAACGCTCTAACGATGCAAGCCTTCCAGACATAAAAAACCCGGCCATCATGGGCCGGGTCAATGAAGACGGTGGCTATATCACTCTTGTTCGGCAGGCTTGACCAATCGCTTTTCCAGCTCGCTGCAAGCTTGCTGGATCATGTCTTCAGTGATCGGTACTTCGCGGCCCTGTTCATCGATAATCGAGCAACCCAGAGACTGGTCTGGCTGCGTGCGGATCACTTGAATCTTGTCATCGCTGCTGTTTTGCAAGGACATGGCCTGTCTCCTCATCAGGTGTGTGCTTACTGTAGAACCGCCAGGTGACCAGGCTGTGACAACTCCCTGCGATCTCTCCGTGGCGGCAATACCAGTCCACCAGAAATACCGCGTCGTTGCCACCCGGACCTTAGACCAATAGCGTCTATGACCTAGTCTTGCGGGTCATAATTAACCTGACTCATTGTGATTTACCAAGTTCCACCCCATTGAACGATGTAGGTTGAACCTGACTATTGCTCCATCCTGGATGATGCCCATGCTCACTGTTCGTCACCGTCGCGCGATTCGCCTGGCCAGCCGTTTCATCGCGCCTTATCGCTGGCACGCTTTCGGCGCGTTGCTCGCGTTGATCGTCACGGCGGGCATCACCCTGTCCATGGGGCAGGGCATCCGGCTGCTGGTGGACCAGGGTTTCATGACCCAGTCACCGCATTTGCTCAACCAGTCCATCGGTTTGTTCATGTTGCTGGTGATTGGTCTTGCGATCGGCACGTTTGCCCGGTTTTATCTGGTTTCGTGGATCGGCGAACGCTGCGTTGCCGACATCCGTCGGCAAGTGTTCAACCATCTGATCTACCTGCATCCGGGTTTCTACGAAAACAACCGCAGCTCCGAGATCCAGTCACGGCTGACCGCCGACACCACGCTGTTGCAATCGGTGATCGGCTCTTCGCTGTCGCTGTTTTTGCGCAATTTGCTGATGGTGATCGGCGGGATCGTCCTGCTGTTTGTCACCAACCCCAAACTCACCAGCATCGTGGTGGTCGCTTTGCCGTTGGTGATCGCGCCGATCCTGATTTTCGGCCGGCGGGTGCGCAACCTGTCGCGCCTGAGCCAGGACCGGATCGCCGATATCGGCAGCTATGTCTCCGAAACCCTCGGCCAGATCAAGACCGTGCAGGCCTATAACCACCAGGTCCAGGACGAGCAACGTTTTGCCGTGACCGTGGAGGAGGCGTTCAACACCGCGCGCAAACGCATTTTCCAGCGGGCCTGGCTGATCACCCTGGTGATCGTGCTGGTGCTGGGTGCCGTGGGCGTGATGCTTTGGGTCGGCGGCATGGATGTGATGGCCGGGCGAATTTCTGCCGGTGAACTTGCGGCATTTGTCTTCTACAGCTTGATCGTGGGCAGTGCTTTTGGCACCTTGAGTGAGGTGATCGGCGAATTGCAGCGCGCGGCTGGCGCGGCGGAACGCATCGCCGAATTGCTGCGTTCGGAAAACATCATCCTGCCACCGACGACCGATCTGGTGACCTTGCCCGCGCGGGTGAAGGGCGATCTGCTGCTGCAAGACGTGCGTTTTTCCTACCCGTCACGTCCCGAAAGCTTTGCCGTCGATGGCTTGAATCTGACGGTCAGGGCCGGCGAAACCCTGGCCTTGGTCGGACCGTCCGGCGCGGGCAAGTCGACGGTGTATGACTTGTTGCTGCGCTTCTACGACCCTGCTGAAGGCCGCATCCTGCTCGATGGCACGCCACTGACCCAACTCGATCCGCTGGACCTGCGGCGCTGCTTCGCATTGGTCTCACAAACCCCGGCGCTGTTTTTCGGCAGCATTGAAGAAAACATCCGCTACGGCAACCCGGGCGCGACGCTGGCGGAGGTCCAGGAAGCGGCAAAAATCGCCTACGCCCACGACTTCATCGAAGCGATGCCCAACGGTTATCAGACCCATCTGGGCGATGGCGGCCTCGGCTTGTCCGGCGGCCAACGCCAACGCCTGGCCATCGCCCGAGCGCTGCTGGTGGATGCACCCATCCTGCTGCTCGACGAAGCCACCAGCGCCCTCGATGCCCAAAGCGAACACCTGATCCAGCAAGCCCTGCCGAGCCTGATGAAAAACCGCACGACCCTGGTCATCGCCCATCGGCTGGCCACCGTGAAAAACGCCGACCGTATCGCCGTGATGGATCAAGGCAAACTGGTGGCGGTGGGCACGCATCAAGAGCTGATCGCGAGCAACGCGTTGTATGCGCGGTTGGCGGCGTTGCAGTTCAATGATGGGCACGAGGCTGCGTGAATGGGTGCTGCTGAATGCTGCCCGGTTCGGGCATTATGTCGTCTTCAGTCGTGAGCCCGGATGAGGATATGAGCCGTTACCAACCACCGTTGACCCTGACTTCAAAAATGTTGTCGCTGATCGCTGAAATCAGTGAGCAGATCGGTCAGCTAACGGCTATGGACGAACGCCTGCAGACTCCTCAGTTGCGTCGTGGCAATCGGATACGAACGATTCAGGCGTCCTTGGCCATCGAGAGCAACACCCTTAGCGTTGAGCAAGTGACAGCTGTTCTGGCGGGGCAGCGCGTTCTGGGATTGCCTCGCGAAATTCAGGAAGTGCGTAATGCCTTCGCTGCCTACGAAGCCATGCCGGACTGGCAGCCGAGTAGTCGAGTCAATTTGCTTCGAGCCCATGAGTTGCTGATGGGTGGATTGATTGACGATTTTGGCCAGTTTCGTCGAGCCGGTGTGGGCATTTACCGTGGCGACAAACTGGTCCACATGGCGCCGCCGCCAAGTCGCGTTGCGCATTTGATTGATGACTTGTTGGCGTGGCTTGCCGCCTCTGATTGGCATCCATTGATCACAAGCTGTGTATTCCATTACGAGTTCGAGTTCATCCATCCCTTCGCGGATGGCAACGGACGCATGGGGCGTCTTTGGCAGACACTGATACTCAGTCAATGGCGCCCGGTTTTGTCTTATTTGCCAGTCGAGGCGGTCATTCGGGACCAGCAGGACGCTTACTACGCAGCACTGTCGGCTGCGGATCAGCTGGCTGAATCGACTCCGTTCGTAGAGTTCATGCTGCAAGCACTGAGCACTGCGCTTGAGGAGGCAGTCCTCGGCGAGTCAACAAGCGATCCAGTAAGTGATCCAGTAAGCGACCCAGTAAGGAAGTTGATTTCTGCATTGCACCGTAACGGCCCGCGCAAAATCAGTGATTTGATGGCTGACGTCGGATTGGCCCACAAGGCGAACTTTCGGGCTAACTATCTCAGGCCTGCATTGGCGAACGAATTGATAGAAATGACCCATCCAGAATCGCCAAACAGTCCGGTTCAGAAGTATCGCCTGACTCAGCTTGGCAAACAGGCTGTCGCACAACTCAAGTCGGCGTAGAAGCTTTGAATGCAACGAAAAATGCCCACATCAGTCGATGCGGGCATTTTTGTCAGTGCGCCAGGCCAACGATCACTGATCGTCGAAATACCGCTCATGCCAATCCACGATCGGCTGTGGTGCGTTGAGCTTCTGGCCGTAGATCACCGAGTACGACAAGACGTTTTGCACGTACTGGCGGGTTTCGTCGAACGGGATGCTTTCAACCCACACATCGAAACTCAGGTGATCCGCGCCGCGCAGCCATTGGCGCACGCGGCCTGGGCCGGCGTTGTAGGCGGCGGAGGCGAGGACGCGGTTGCCGTTGAACTGACTATGGACCTGGCTCAGGTACGCGGCGCCGAGCTGGATATTCTTGTCCGGGTCGAACAACTGCTGCGGCGAGGCATACGGAATGCTGAACTTGCGCGCGGTTTCCTTGGCGGTGGCGGGCATCAACTGCATCAGGCCGCTGGCGCCGACACTGGAGCGGGCGTCGTCCATGAAGGCGCTTTCCTGGCGGGTGATGGCGAACGCCCAGCTTGGATGCAAGCCGCGATTCTTCGCTTCACGTACCAGCGTGTTGCGGTGGGCCATCGGGAAGCGGATATCCAGATCGTCCCAGTACTGCGCCTGACTGATAGTGCGAATGGCCGGGAAATACCATTTCAGGTCGTAGGCCAGTTTTGCCTGGGCGACCATTTCGTCACGGCTGAAGTGGCGGCTGACGTGATACCACTCGCGTCGACCATCGACAATCTGCCCGCGGGCGTGGAACTCCAGAGCGCGGCGTATACCGGGGGTGTTGCGCACTTTATTGATCAGCGCCTGGCTCATCACCAGCGGTTTGTTGTTCAACGAATAGGGGGATTGCGAACGATCCGCCGCGAGAAATCCATAGAAGTCACGTTCGCGGGCGAGGCTTTTGTAGAGGGTCTGCGGTTCCGGGCTTTGCGGTTGCGCCAGCTCCAGGCTGCGGGCCTGCCAGTAGCGCCAGCGGTTGGTGGTGGCCAGATCCTGCGGCAGGCGACGGGTCAACTGATAGGCGTCGTCCCAGCGGGCCAGGCGCAACAACAGGCGCAATCGCCATTCGGACACGGTGTTGTCGCGCAATTCCGGGTCGTACTTGGTCATCATCTCCAGCGCACGGCTGTCGAAACGCTTGGCGAGCGTCAGCCCGATTTCTCTGGCGATGGCGACCTTTTCATCACGGGAGAAATGCATGCTGCTGGCGTACCCGTCCAGCAGGTTCATGGCCTTGTCGGGGTCTTGGCGAGCGAGGCGGCGCAGGCCGAGGCTGACCACATCGGACATCGGTTCGTCGGCCGGAGTGAAGCGCGATGGCTGATTCAACAGTTCCGGGTTCTGCGCTACATCCACCAGCAAGCGGCCGCGGGGGGCGAGGGTGGTCAGGCCGTTGGTCAGGCTGTTGGCGAGTGGGTAATTGCGCGCCTGGGCCGCGAGTTTGGTGCGTTCCCAGCGTTTCTGTTCGGTCAATTGGCCGTCGGCCGCCCACATGCCGAACAGCGTGTCGCACGCCTCCGGTTGCGATTTGCCGGTCAGCCAGAGCTTGTTGGCGTTGGCGTAACCTTCGGATTTGAGATTGTGGCTGATCTGGTATTGCGCATTCAGGCAATCCAGCTCGGTGAAATTCATTTTTGGATCGTAGTACTTGACGAATGTTGCCCAATCGCCGCGCTCGGCCAGCCAGCGCAACCAGCGCAGTTTCATCCAGTTGGCTTGTGGCAGGTCGCCATGTTCGGCGAGGAATTTTTCGATTTCGGCATTGCTTGCGGTTTTCAGGCGCGCGGTCAGCTCGTCATACGCCAGGTACGGTTCCAGCGGATAATCGGCCAAGGCCTGGCTGTAACGGAAGTAAGGACCGCTATCGCCCTTGGCCAGGGCGCGCTTGGCTTCATCGTAATACTGGCGTTGAGTGGACAGGTCCACCGCTTGGGCGGTTTGAACGGCAGCGGCAGAGAGTAAAAAACAGGACAAAAGCTTGAAGAGGCGACTGCGCATGAGACGTCCGGGCATAAAAAACATGACAAGTGCGGGCGATGGCCACACTGAATTATCCGTAGCTTAGCCTTTTGCCAGCAGCAGGCGAAAGCTTTGCTGACCTGTCTGCATCAGTTCGCAACATTTGTTATGCAGAGTGCTTCGACAGTGAAATTGCCGGCCTTCTGAAGCCTCGATTCAGGTAGAATGCGCGCCCGGTTTTTGGAGAAGCTCATGACCCTGCTCAAATTCAGCGATGTGTCCCTTGCTTTCGGCGCTATGCCGTTGTTGGACAAGGTGTCCTGGCAGATCGCCCGTGGAGAGCGGGTGTGCATCATCGGCCGCAACGGCACTGGCAAGTCCAGCATGATGAAGCTCGTCAAGGGCGACCAGAAGCCCGATGACGGCTCTGTTTGGCGCGCACCCGGCCTCAAGATTGGCGAATTGCCGCAAGAATTGCCGGTAGCCGACGAGCGGACAGTGTTCGACGTGGTGGCCGAAGGCCTGGACGGTGTCGGCGCCTTGCTCGCCGAGTATCACCATTTGAGCCAGAACTGCGTCACCGACGCCGACCTGGACAAGCTGATGCACGTCCAGCACGACCTCGAAGCCCGCGATGGCTGGCGTTTGCAGACCCTGGTCGACAGCACACTCAGCCGTTTGCAATTGCCGGCCGACAAAACCCTCGCCGAATTGTCCGGCGGCTGGCGTCGTCGCGTCCTGCTGGCCCAGGCTCTGGTTTCCGAACCGGACCTGCTGCTGCTCGACGAACCGACCAACCACCTGGACATCGGTGCGATCGCCTGGCTGGAAGAGGCGCTGAAAGATTTCCAGGGCGCCGTGCTGTTCATCACGCACGACCGTTCCTTCCTGCAAAACCTCGCCACCCGCATCCTCGAACTGGACCGCGGCGGCCTGATCGACTGGAACGGCGACTACGCCAGTTTCCTCGTGCACAAAGAGGCCGAACTGGCTGCCGAAGCCACCGCCAACGCGCTGTTCGACAAGCGTCTGGCCCAGGAAGAAGTGTGGATTCGCCAAGGCATCAAGGCTCGTCGTACCCGTAACGAAGGTCGCGTGCGTGCTCTGAAAGCCCTGCGCGTTGAGCGTAGCGAGCGTCGTGAGCGAACCGGCAAGGCCAACATCCAGCTGGAAACCGCCGACAAGTCCGGCAAACAGGTGATGGTGCTCGATAACGTGAGCTTCGCTCACCCGGGCGGGCCGTTCCTGATCAAGGATTTCTCGATGGTGTTGCAGCGCGGCGACCGCATCGGTCTGCTCGGCGCCAACGGCACCGGCAAGACCACGCTCCTCAAGCTGATGCTCAGCGGCCTGCAACCTACCAGCGGCAAGGTGGAAGAGGGCACGAAGATCGACGTCGCCTACTTCGACCAGTTGCGCCATCAGCTGGATCTGGAAAAGACCGTAATCGACAACGTCGCCGAAGGTCGCGACTTCATCGATATCGACGGCCAGAGCCGCCACGTGCTGAGCTACCTCGGCGACTTCCTGTTCAGCCCGCAGCGTGCCCGCACGCCGGTCAAGGCGCTGTCCGGTGGCGAGCGTGCCCGTCTGTTGCTGGCCAAACTGTTCAGCAAGCCGGCGAACCTGTTGGTACTCGACGAACCGACCAACGACCTCGACGTCGAAACCCTCGAACTGCTGGAAGAGGTCTTGCTGACCTTCAACGGCACCGTACTGATGGTCAGCCACGACCGGGCATTCCTCGACAACGTGGTCACCAGCACGCTGGTCTTCGAAGGCGAAGGCAAGGTTCGCGAATACGTCGGCGGTTATCAGGACTGGCTGCGTCAGGGCGGTTCGCCGCGTCTGTTGGGCGTGACCGAGAGCAAATCCGGCAAGGCCGACTTGAACTCCGCTGTGGTCAAGGCCGAGCCTGCGCCAGTTGCGGCAGCCGTCGAAGCGCCTGCAAAGAAAAAGCTCAGCTACAAGCTGCAGCGCGAGCTGGAAGCATTGCCAGGGCAGATCGAAGCCATGGAGCAGCAGATCGCTGCCGTTGAAGCGCAGATGGCGGATGGCGGTTTCTACCTGCGTCCGGCGGCCGAAACCGCTGCGGTGATCGCCCAGCTGTCACAGCTGCAGGCTGAACTTGACGTGATGGTCGAGCGTTGGGCTGAACTGGATGCCTGATTGATCCTGTAATAAAAAAGCCCGGCTCTCAGTGATGAGCGCCGGGCTTTTCGTAGGAGCCGCCGCAGGCTGCGATCTTTTGATCTTGTTTGTAAAAATCAACATCAAAGGATCGCAGCCTGCGGCAGCTCCTACAGGTTTTTTTGTGCTGTCAGGATTTGTTTTGCAGGCGCACCGCCAGCACATCGCAAGGCGCACCGTGCAGGACGTCGTTGGCGGTGGAGCCCAGCAGCAGTGCCAGGCCGTGTCGGCCATGGCTGCCCACCACGATCAGGTCGCAGGTCTGTTCCTTGGCCAGATGGTGAATCTCCTGGCGTGGCTGGCCGTAGGTCAGGTGACTGTATTCCTTGGAGAGCTCCGGATATTTCAGGATCAAGCGGTCGAGTCGCTCCTTGGCCTGGTCGAACTGCTGTTGTTGCAGTTGTGACAGGTCCATCGGCACGTCGCCGCCAAAGGCCATGGCCATCGGTTCGACGATGTGCACCAGTGAAAGCTTCGCACCGTTGCTCACCGACAGCTCGCGAGCCCGGTGGATTACAGGGTCGCACTCTTCGGTTAGATCTACAGCGACCAGAATATGGTTGTAGGGCATGAGGTGCTCCTCCTGAGGAATGCAATATTGGTAAGTATGGCTGGTTTCAAGCGCATTGGTTCCAAAGTGGCTCAATGCGCTCATTCAAAATCGGGAGTACAGATATGACGGTCTGGATAGTGGTGTCAATCCTGCTGGTGGTTCTCAGTCCACTGGCATGGTTGCGGCCGTCTCGCCATCAGAGTGGCCGGATGGCCCTGCGCATGGAGGCGCGACGCATCGGGCTGGCCATGCAGCTTGCGCCTCAGGAATGGCCGCACTGGCTCGGTCAGGAGCCGCCGAACCCCTGCGCGCAGTACCATCGGCCACGACGCGGCACGCAGCCTGCCTGCTGGAGTTACTGGCAGAAATCACCGGGTCTGTGGGTCAATCAGTGGCAGGAAACCTGCGAGGATCCGGCACTGCTCAATCATTTCGAAAAATTGCCGGACAACGTCTACAAGGTCGAGGCCGATAAGCAGATGATCGCCTTGTATTGGGGCGAGAAGGGTGAAGCTGCGGTTTTGCAAAACATTGATGTGCTGCTGAAAGCATTGGCATGACATCAATCGCGTTTCGCACTGCAAGGGTGCGAAACGTCGGGCAATAAAAAGCCCGACAACAACATCGGGCGGGTTGGCCAGGCAGGCCGGTAATTCGCTGTGGGCTGATCTTACGCCGGGCATTCGCCAAAAGCGTTCAAATTTTTCCCTGAGATTCCGCCAGCGTAGCTCGTTAAACGCGGGCTGCCGTGAATTAGGGCGACTTTTCTAATGATTGATCCTATGAATGGCAGCACATGCACCCGCGTGTTAGAGATCTTCGCGTTACGGAAGTGACCGCAAAGTCGCGTTGCAACCCGCATTTTGGGCGATTGACAATTGCCGGAAATTCCGTGAAGGTGGCGTACCCAAATCAAACGGGCGTATGAATTGAGCGTTTGTATTTCAGACCGCTCCTACAGAATCCCGACTATCGCGTTGGCGGGTGTGCCGGGTGGATTGGCGTAGCATTGACGATTGACGTCCTGCCAGCCATTCGCCTGCGTCCGACGTGTACTGTTCAGCTTCCATATCGTGGAGATCAGTTGATGATTTACGAAGGTAAAGCCATCACGGTTAAGGCTCTTGAAAGTGGCATCGTCGAACTGAAGTTCGACCTCAAGGGTGAGTCCGTCAACAAGTTCAACCGTCTAACCCTGAACGAACTGCGTCAGGCCGTAGACACCATCAAGGCAGATGCTTCGATCAAGGGTGTGATCGTCAGCAGTGGCAAGGACGTTTTCATCGTCGGCGCCGACATCACCGAATTTGTCGACAACTTCAAGCTGCCGGATGCAGAGCTTGTTGCTGGCAACCTCGAAGCCAACAAGATTTTCAGCGATTTCGAAGACCTCAACGTCCCGACTGTGGTTGCCATCAACGGCATCGCTTTGGGTGGCGGTCTGGAAATGTGCCTGGCGGCGGACTACCGCGTCATGTCCACCAAGGCCAAGATCGGTCTGCCGGAAGTCAAGCTGGGCATCTACCCGGGCTTCGGCGGTACCGTGCGTCTGCCGCGCCTGATCGGTGCCGACAACGCGATCGAGTGGATTGCCTCCGGCAAGGAAAACCGTCCTGAAGACGCGCTGAAAGTGGGCGCCGTCGATGCCGTGGTTGCGCCTGAGAAGTTGCAGGAAGCGGCCCTTGAGCTGATCAAGCGCGCCGTCTCCGGCGAGTTCGACTACAAGGCCAAGCGTCAACCGAAGCTGGAAAAGCTGAAGCTGAACGCCATCGAACAAATGATGGCTTTCGAAACCGCCAAAGGTTTCGTGGCAGGTCAAGCTGGCCCGAACTACCCGGCGCCGGTTGAAGCGATCAAGACCATCCAGAAAGCCGCGAACTTCGGTCGCGACAAGGCGCTGGAAGTCGAAGCTGCAGGTTTCGTCAAACTGGCCAAGACCTCTGCCGCGCAGAGCTTGATCGGTCTGTTCCTGAACGATCAGGAGCTGAAGAAAAAGGCCAAGGCCTACGACGAAATCGCCAAGGACGTGAAGCAGGCCGCCGTACTCGGTGCCGGCATCATGGGTGGCGGTATCGCCTATCAGTCGGCCTCCAAAGGCACGCCGATCCTGATGAAGGACATCAACGAAGCCGGTATCGAACAGGGGCTGGCCGAAGCCGCCAAACTGCTGGTTGGCCGCGTTGATAAAGGCCGCATGACCGCCGCGAAAATGGCTGAAGTGCTCAACGGCATCCGTCCAACCCTGTCCTACGGTGATTTCGGTCACGTTGACCTGGTGGTTGAAGCCGTCGTCGAGAACCCTAAGGTCAAGCAAGCCGTACTGGCTGAAGTCGAAGACAAGGTCAAAGAGGACACCATCCTCGCGTCCAACACCTCGACCATTTCCATCACCTTGCTGGCCAAAGCCCTCAAGCGTCCGGAAAACTTCGTCGGCATGCACTTCTTCAACCCGGTGCACATGATGCCGCTGGTGGAAGTGATCCGTGGCGAGAAGTCCAGCGAGCTGGCGGTTGCCACCACCGTTGCCTACGCCAAGAAAATGGGCAAGAACCCGATCGTCGTCAACGACTGCCCGGGCTTCCTGGTCAACCGCGTACTGTTCCCGTACTTCGGCGGTTTCGCCAAGCTGGTCAGCGCCGGTGTGGACTTCGTCCGTATCGACAAGATCATGGAAAAATTCGGCTGGCCGATGGGCCCGGCGTACCTGATGGACGTGGTTGGCATCGACACCGGTCACCACGGTCGTGACGTGATGGCTGAAGGTTTCCCGGACCGCATGAAGGACGACCGTCGCTCGGCCGTTGACGTGCTCTACGAAGCCAAGCGCCTGGGTCAGAAGAACGGCAAGGGCTTCTACGCCTACGAGACCGACAAGAAGGGCAAGCAGAAGAAAGTGGCCGATCCTTCGGTGCTGGAAGTGCTCAAGCCAATCGTCTTTGAACAGCGTGAAGTCACCGACGAAGACATCATCAACTGGATGATGATCCCGCTGTGCCTGGAAACCGTGCGCTGCCTGGAAGACGGCATCGTCGAAACCGCTGCCGAAGCCGACATGGGTCTGGTCTACGGTATTGGTTTTCCTCCATTCCGTGGCGGTGCGCTGCGCTACATCGACTCGATCGGTGTTGCAGAGTTCGTTGCCCTGGCTGACCAGTACGCTGATTTGGGCGCGCTGTACCACCCGACCGCGAAGCTGCGCGAAATGGCCAAAAACGGCCAGAGCTTCTTCGGTTAAGCGCCCCCAACTAGAGTGAGAGTGAACTTATGAGCTTGAATCCTAGAGACGTCGTGATTGTCGACTTCGGTCGTACTCCGATGGGCCGCTCCAAGGGCGGCATGCACCGCAACACCCGCGCCGAAGACATGTCGGCGCACCTGATCAGCAAACTGCTGGAACGCAACGTCAAGGTTGACCCGAGCGAAGTCGAAGACGTGATCTGGGGCTGCGTCAACCAGACCCTGGAGCAGGGCTGGAACATCGCGCGCATGGCGTCGCTGATGACCCAGATCCCGCACACCTCGGCCGGCCAGACCGTCAGCCGTCTGTGTGGCTCGTCGATGAGTGCCCTGCACACCGCAGCGCAAGCGATCATGACCGGCAACGGTGACGTGTTCGTCGTCGGCGGCGTCGAGCACATGGGCCACGTGAGCATGATGCACGGGGTCGATCCGAACCCGCACATGTCCCTGTACGCGGCGAAAGCCTCGGGCATGATGGGCCTGACCGCTGAAATGCTGGGCAAAATGCACGGCATCACTCGCGAACAGCAGGACGCTTTCGGCGTGCGCTCCCACCAACTCGCCCATAAAGCGACCGTGGAAGGCAAGTTCAAAGACGAAATCATCCCGATGCAGGGTTACGACGAGAACGGTTTCCTGAAAACCTTCGACTACGACGAAACCATTCGTCCGGAAACCACCCTGGAAAGCCTGGCGGCATTGAAGCCAGCGTTTAACCCGAAGGGCGGCACCGTGACTGCCGGTACTTCGTCGCAGATCACCGATGGTGCTTCGTGCATGATCGTGATGTCGGCGCAGCGTGCACAGGACCTGGGCATCCAGCCTCTGGCGGTGATTCGCTCGATGGCAGTGGCAGGTGTGGACCCGGCGATCATGGGCTATGGTCCAGTACCGGCCACACAAAAAGCATTGAAGCGCGCAGGTCTGAGCATCTCCGACATCGACTTCTTCGAGCTCAACGAAGCTTTCGCCGCACAGGCCCTGCCAGTGCTGAAAGATCTGAAAGTGCTCGACAAGATGAACGAGAAGGTTAACCTGCACGGCGGCGCGATCGCCCTGGGCCACCCGTTCGGTTGCTCCGGTGCGCGTATCTCCGGCACTTTGCTCAACGTGATGAAGCAAAATGGCGGCAACCTCGGGGTAGCCACCATGTGCATTGGTCTCGGCCAAGGTATCTCCACCGTC
The DNA here is from genome assembly GCF_054070755.1 of Pseudomonas sp. SDO5591_S426. Lineage (NCBI taxonomy): Bacteria > Pseudomonadati > Pseudomonadota > Gammaproteobacteria > Pseudomonadales > Pseudomonadaceae > Pseudomonas > Pseudomonas sp. SDO5591_S426. Next base: position 37,332 of record NZ_JBSVXD010000016.1, read on the forward strand.
TTCGAACGCGTTTAAGCGTTTCGTCGATGGAAGCCGGGGCCAAGTGCCCCGGTTTTTGTTTTTCCGGATTTATTTTTGTTTTTATTTTGAAAAAATTTGAGTGAGGGCCAAAGCATGCCGATACAACCAGGGCTCTACCAACATTACAAAGGTCCGCAGTACCGCGTATTCAGTGTTGCGCGGCATTCGGAAACCGAAGAAGAAGTGGTCTTCTACCAAGCCCTGTATGGCGATTACGGCTTTTGGGTACGTCCCTTGAGCATGTTCCTGGAGTCAGTCGAAGTTGACGGCGAACAGGTGCCACGCTTTGCTTTGGTGCAGGTCGAAGAAAGCCTTTTTACCAAGCCATAAGCTGAGTTCGCGCTAACCCCCGCGCTTGACCTCATCTTGTTGCCACTATATATAGCGGTGCCGCGTCAGGCGCCAACCGCCTTTCACTTCTCGAATTCAGGAATTTTCTGATCCATGGGCAAATCGCTGGTCATTGTGGAATCCCCGGCTAAGGCCAAGACCATCAACAAGTATTTGGGCAACGAATACGTGGTGAAGTCGAGTATCGGCCATATCCGAGACCTGCCCACCAGCGGTTCGGCTAGCGCCAGCAAAGAGCCAGCCGCCAAGCGCGGCAAGGCTGCTGCGGGCGAAGCGCCGGCCTTGTCGCCTAAAGAAAAGGCGCGCAAGCAGCTGGTCGCGCGCATGGGGGTCGATCCGGATCATGGCTGGAAAGCCAAGTACGAGATCCTCCCGGGCAAGGAAAAGGTCATCGAAGAGCTGCGCCGGCTCGCCAAAGATGCTGACACCATCTATCTCGCAACCGACTTGGACCGCGAGGGGGAAGCCATTGCCTGGCACCTGCGCGAAGCCATCGGTGGTGACGACACCCGCTACAAGCGCGTGGTGTTCAACGAAATCACCAAGAAGGCGATTCAGGAAGCCTTCTCCAAACCAGGCGAGCTGGATATCGATCGCGTCAACGCCCAGCAGGCGCGTCGTTTCCTCGACCGCGTCGTGGGTTACATGGTTTCGCCGCTGCTGTGGGCCAAGATCGCCCGTGGCCTGTCCGCTGGCCGTGTGCAATCGGTTGCCGTGAAGCTGGTGGTTGAGCGTGAGCGTGAAATTCGCGCGTTCATCCCGGAAGAGTACTGGGAAGTGCACGCCGACCTCGGCACCGCCAAAGGCGCGACCGTGCGTTTCGACGTGGCTCGCGAGAAGGGCGAAGCGTTCAAACCGCTCAACGAAGCCCAGGCGATGGCCGCGCTGGAGAAGCTCAAGGCTTCCAGCTACAGCATCGTCAAGCGCGAAGACAAACCGACCAGCAGCAAGCCGTCGGCACCGTTCATCACTTCCACCCTGCAACAGGCCGCGAGCAACCGCCTGGGCTTCGGTGTGAAGAAAACCATGATGATGGCCCAGCGTCTGTACGAAGCCGGCTACATCACTTACATGCGTACCGACTCGACCAACCTCTCGGTTGATGCCGTGGCGATGGCGCGTACTTATATTGAAGGCGAGTTCGGCAAGAAGTACCTGCCGGAAAACCCGAACGTCTACAGCAGCAAGGAAGGCGCACAAGAGGCTCACGAAGCGATTCGTCCTTCCGACGCCAATACCGAGCCAAGCAAGCTGTCGGGCATGGAGCGTGACGCAGAGCGCCTCTACGAGCTGATCTGGCGCCAGTTCCTCGCTTGCCAGATGCTGCCGGCACAATATCTGTCGACCACCGTCACTGTCGGTGCCGGCGATTTCGAGCTGCGCGCCAAGGGCCGCATCCTGAAGTTCGACGGTTATACCCGCGTCATGCCGCAAATCGCCAAGCCGGGCGATGACGATGTACTGCCGGACATGGCCCAGGGCGACGCGATGAAGCTGATCAAGCTTGATCCGACCCAGCACTTCACCAAGCCGCCGGCGCGTTACTCGGAAGCCAGCCTGGTAAAAGAAATGGAAAAACGCGGCATCGGTCGTCCTTCGACCTACGCAGCGATCATTTCGACCATCCAGGACCGCGGCTATGTGGCGCTGCACAACCGTCGTTTCTATTCGGAAAAGATGGGCGACATCGTTACCGAGCGCCTGTCCGAAAGCTTCTCCAATCTGATGGACTACGGCTTCACCGCCGGCATGGAAGAACATCTCGATGACGTGGCCCAGGGCGAACGCGACTGGAAAAACGTGCTCGACGAATTTTACGGCGACTTCAAGAAGAAGCTCGAAGTAGCCGAAAGTCCGGAAAGTGGCATGCGTGCCAACCAGCCGGTAATGACCGACATTCCGTGTACGACTTGCGGCCGTCCGATGCAGATTCGTACCGCGTCGACCGGCGTGTTCCTCGGTTGCTCCGGCTACAGCCTGCCACCGAAAGAACGCTGCAAGGCGACCGTCAACCTCGTACCAGGCGACGAAATCGCCGCGGACGACGAGGGTGAGTCGGAGTCGCTGGTATTGCGTGGCAAGCATCGCTGCCCGATCTGCAGCACGGCGATGGATGCCTACCTGCTCGATGAGAAGCGCAAGTTGCACATCTGCGGTAACAACCCGGATTGCGATGGCTACGAAATCGAAGAGGGCACCTATCGCATCAAAGGCTACGAAGGTCCGAGCCTGGAGTGCGACAAGTGTGGCAGCGAAATGCAGCTCAAGACCGGCCGTTTCGGCAAGTTCTTCGGTTGCACCAATCCCACCTGCAAGAACACCCGCAAACTGCTGAAGAGCGGTGATGCGGCGCCGCCGAAGATGGACCCGGTGAAGATGCCTGAGCTGAAATGCGAAAAGGTCAACGACACCTACATCCTGCGCGATGGTGCTTCCGGCCTGTTCCTGGCGGCCAGCCAGTTCCCGAAAAACCGCGAGACCCGTGCGCCGCTGGTCATGGAAATCATCCCGCACAAGGATGAGATCGATCCGAAGTACCACTTCCTCTGTGAAGCACCGAAGAAAGATCCGGACGGCCTCCCGGCTGTGATCCGTTACAGCCGCAAGACCAAAGAGCAATACGTGCAGACCGAAGTCGACGGCAAGCCGACTGGCTGGAAAGCGTATTACGACGGCGGCAAGTGGACCGTTGAAGACAAGCGTCCAGCTGCGAAGGCTTAAAGCGTCGCGGTAACTGAAAAGGCCGCATGACAACCCTTGGGGTTTTCATGCGGCCTTTTTGGTGCTCCTGTAAAAAGGAGGGCTTGCGATCAGATCGGGTGATCCACGACACTGTCCGACCTGTGTGAAGCAATTATTTCGCTGTGGAGGCTGCCGTCATGGCCCACGAACTCTATACCCGTACCAACCAGAAGATTTATTTCGCCGGCCTGTCGCTGGAAGCGCTCGCCAAGGCTGAAGAGGGACGGGCGATGAATTCCCTGGCGCTGATTCAGGCTAGCCGCGAATCGGCGTTGTTTCACCTGTACGGCGCGGTGCTGGGGCTGTGTCACGAAATCGCCGGATTCTATCGTTTGCCTCAGGCCAATGCGGCCCGGGCGGAATCTCTGCTGACTCGCGAAGTGCTGGACAGCATCGCCATTCCTGAAATGGCCGAGATGGTTGAACTCGCCAACAATCCGGAAACCTGGCTTGCCAAGCTGCTGGCGGCTAATGCTGCGCTGTTTCAGCCACCAAGGGCGCCGCGCAAGCCTAAAGGTGACGTGACACAGCCGCTGATCGTGGCGGTAAATCTGGACGAAGAAGAGGCGTCCCAAGAGCTGAGTCGTGAGGAGCTGGAGAGCTGGCGTCAGAACCTCAAAAGCCTGGCGATCCGCTTTCGCGAAGGCTTGAACGAGTGCTGAAATAGGGAATGTTTTAACGGATGGCCTACAAGGCTGTCCGTTCAGGGAAGAGTGTTGTCAGAAATTTCTCTTCGTGATGGCATCTGGTCAAGATCCCGAGCGAAGCCTGGCTGATGCCTATATAATCCCCGCCTTTCGTGGAGAACAAACCTTTATGCCAACGTCCTTTCTAGAAATTGTCGAGTTGCCAGACGGCCGTATCGAGCTGCGTAGGGCTGAGGACGAGGGTTCTCTGGTTACTTTGGATTTCTCCGAGGACGCCAAAGCATTCCTGCAAGGTCAGCATGTCGAAGTCGCCAAAGCGATGTTGAGCGTCGGCGTTCAGATGGCCGGACGCTTGGTTGAAGGTGAATTTGAGAAGGAAGAGGGTTCACGGGTTCTTCATTGATACCCGTCCGTCGAATTTATCCACTACCGCTCCAGATCGGCTTCTCTATCCTTTGAGAAGCCCTGCGTTGTTCAGCGTGCACCCTTAACCCAATCGAATATTCAGGCTTTGTGCGTCCCCGGTCCGGGCGGCGCTGACTAGCTGTTGCCGCGAAGTAGTGCTCAGCGGGTTGAGCCAGCTGACGACCGTGTGACTGCGACCGAGACGAAGGGCTTCGCAGGTCAATTGCTGGGCACTCTGGGTTCCGCGTGGTTGCAGTATCAGAATGCGTTCGCGATTGAGGCCGGCATCCCGTAACCAGGTCTGGGTCAGGCTGGCAGGTGGGGCGATCAGTGTCAGCCAGCGCGCGTCTTGATCGTCGCTCAATTCCCGGAGGATTGGAGCCAGAAGGTTCAGGCAGTTCCCGGCTGCACCACGCAGAGACAATTCACTGAAAACCTCGGGTTCGGCGCTCCAGGGCGACTCGACCACTTCCTTCAGAATCGGCGCCATTGGCGCCAGGAATGCCTCGAACAGCAGTGGCAGTTGGGCTTGCTGTGATGTGTGTGGGAACTGCATAAAGCCTCCTTTAGCGGCGAATCACGCCAACGCTCAAGCCTTCGATCACTAGTTCCTGATCTTTAAGATTTACTTCGATAGGGGCGAAATCCGGGTTTTCGGCAATCAGCCAGACCTTGCTGCCGTCACGCTTGAAACGCTTGACGGTCACTTCGTCGCCGATCCGCGCAACCACGATCTGGCCATTGCGGGCCTCGCGGGTGGTATGGACGGCCAGCAGGTCACCGTCGAAAATACCCACGTCCTTCATGCTCATGCCGTGCACCCGCAGCAGATAGTCAGCGCGTGGATGGAAGAAAGCAGGATTGATGTTGCAGGACTCTTCAACGTGTTGCTGGGCGAGGATCGGCGCGCCGGCCGCCACTCGACCAATGATCGGCAAGGTGGAGTCATCGGCCTTGGCTTCGAAGCCCGGGATGCGAATTCCGCGGGATGCGCCCGGGGTCATTTCGATCGCGCCCTTGCGGGCCAGTGCCTTGAGATGTTCTTCCGCCGCGTTGGGCGATTTGAAACCCAGTTCCTGAGCGATTTCCGCACGGGTCGGAGGGTAGCCGTTGTCTTCCAGGCAGCGTTTGATGAAGGCCAGAATCTCGGCTTGGCGTGGCGTCAGCTTTAGCATATTGATCGCTCTGTTTTTTTATACAGTGACTGGGATTATATACAGTGAAGCGGTCTTGGCAATGCCCGTTTTTTTGCCGGCCGCCAGACGGTCGATCAGCCTGCTGATGGAAGCTTTGCGGTTGTATGGTTAAATGTCTGACTGACCATTCCCAAAACGAACTGCCAGGCTTGACAAGGCACAGGCTGAAACGTATGTTTCAAACAAGTGTTTGTCAGGCGGAGTAGCCATGGCCCAGTCGGAAACCGTTGAACGCATTCTTGATGCTGCCGAGCAGTTGTTCGCGGAAAAAGGTTTCGCTGAAACCTCATTGCGTTTGATCACCAGCAAGGCCGGTGTCAATCTGGCGGCGGTGAACTATCACTTCGGTTCGAAGAAGGCGCTGATCCAGGCAGTCTTCTCACGATTCCTCGGGCCATTCTGCATCAGCCTCGATAAAGAGCTGGAACGGCGCCAGGCCAAGCCTGAAATCAAGCCCTCGCTCGAAGAACTGCTGGAGATCCTCGTCGAGCAGGCACTGGTGGTTCAGCCGCGTAGCGGCAACGACTTATCTATCTTCATGCGCCTGCTGGGGCTGGCCTTCAGTCAGAGCCAAGGGCATTTGCGTCGTTATCTGGAAGACATGTACGGCAAGGTATTTCGCCGCTACATGATGCTGGTCAACGAAGCCGCACCGCGAATTCCTCCAATCGAATTGTTCTGGCGTGTGCACTTCATGCTCGGTGCGGCGGCGTTCAGCATGTCCGGCATCAAGGCGTTGCGTGCGATTGCCGAGACTGACTTCGGGGTTAACACCTCCATCGAGCAGGTCATGCGTCTGATGGTGCCGTTCCTCGCGGCCGGCATGCGTGCAGAGTCCGGTGTCACCGACACGGCCATGGCTGCCGCGCAGTTGCGTCCTCGTAGCAAATCGACACCGGTTGCCGCCAAGGTTTGACCGCGCACGGGTGGGCGCGGCAGCTTACATCCGCTAAGCTAGCCGCCCATGCCGACTCTCGTTTCTAATCCGCTCCCAATTCATATCGCCGACCTGCCGGGCATAGCCCTTGGCGGCGTATCGGTGCGAGCCGGATTTATCGTTATCAAGGAATCTCTATGACTTCTGGCCTGCAAGGCTCGTTGATGGTGGACGTCGCCGGTACCTGGCTGACGGCCGAAGATCGCCAATTGTTGCGCCAACCCGAAGTGGGCGGCCTGATCATTTTTGCCCGCAACATCGAACACCCGCGTCAGGTCCGCGAGTTGAGCGCATCGATTCGCGCCATTCGCCCCGATCTGCTGTTGGCGGTGGACCAGGAAGGCGGGCGGGTTCAGCGTCTGCGTCAGGGTTTTGTGCGGTTGCCGGCGATGCGTGCGATTGCCGATAATCCGAACGCCGAGTACCTGGCCGAACAGTGTGGCTGGATCATGGCCACCGAAGTGCTCGCTGTTGGCCTGGACCTGAGCTTCGCCCCGGTCCTTGATCTCGATTATCAGCGCAGCGCCGTGGTCGGCACCCGTTCGTTCGAAGGCGATCCTGAGCGTGCAGCGCTACTGGCGGGTGCGTTCATTCGCGGCATGAACAGCGCTGGCATGGCCGCTACCGGCAAGCATTTCCCCGGTCACGGCTGGGCCGAGGCGGACTCCCACGTGGCGATCCCGAACGACGAGCGCAGCCTCGACGAGATCCGCGCCAACGACCTGGTGCCGTTCGCCAAACTCAGCAAGCAACTGGCCGCCGTCATGCCGGCTCACGTTATCTACCCGCAAGTCGATTCCCAACCCGCCGGTTTCTCCCGTCGCTGGTTGCAGGACATCCTGCGGGGCGAATTGCAGTTCGACGGGGTGATTTTCAGCGACGACCTGTCCATGGCCGGCGCCCATGTGGTCGGCGATGCCGCCAGCCGCATTGAAGCGGCTTTGACCGCCGGTTGTGACATGGGGCTGGTGTGCAACGATCGTGCAGCTGCCGAGCTCGCCCTGAGCGCGGCCCAACGTCTGAAGGTCAAGCCTTCCGAGCGAATCGCGCGGATGCGCGGTCAGTCGTTCGCATCCACCGAATACCGTCAGGATCCGCGCTGGCTGGCAGCTGTCGGCGCGCTCAAAGAAGCTCAATTGATTGATTAAGGACTGTTCGTTATGACGGTTTACGCGATTATCGGTGGTACCGGCCTGACTCAGCTCGAAGGCCTGAGCATTCGTCAGTCATTGGCGGTCGACACCCCTTACGGCGCGCCTTCGGCCGACGTGCAGATCGGCGAGTACGCCGGCAAGGAAGTGCTGTTCCTCGCGCGCCACGGTCACCCGCACCGCTTCCCGCCGCATCAGGTGAATTACCGCGCCAACCTCTGGGCGCTGAAACAGGCAGGCGCCGAAGCGATTCTTGCGGTCAACGCGGTGGGTGGTATTCATGCGGCGATGGGCACCGGGCATTTCTGCGTGCCGCATCAGTTGATCGACTACACCAGCGGTCGTCAGCACACCTATTTCGCCGATGACCTGGAGCAGGTCACGCACATCGATTTCAGCTATCCGTACAGCGAGCCACTGCGTCAGCAATTGATCGCGGCACTGGCGGCTGAAAGCGTCGGTTACAGCAGTCATGGCGTGTATGCCTGCACCCAGGGCCCGCGCCTGGAAACCGTGGCCGAGATCGTGCGTCTGGAGCGTGACGGTTGCGACATCGTCGGCATGACCGGAATGCCGGAAGCGGCATTGGCCCGTGAGCTGGAACTGGATTACGCCTGTCTGGCGCTGGTGGTGAACCCGGCGGCGGGCAAGTCGACGGCAGTGATTACCATGGCCGAGATCGAGCAGGCTTTGCATGACGGGATGGGCAAGGTGAAGTCGACGCTGGCGCGGGTGCTCAAGGGCTGAGTCAGGCTACATCAACGAGTTGGCCCTATCGCTGGCAAGCCAGCTCCCACAGGTCTTGAGTCGATCACCGAATTCGTGATCAATACCGAACCTGTGTGAGCGTAGCTTGCCCGCGATGCGATCTGTCTGGCTACACACATCTCAGCGCTTCTCCAACTTATCCGGCAACGGCGCAAACAACGCCTCGATATCATCATTCTGCAATTTCCAGTCCCCAGCCTGACGCCCGTCCAGCACGCCCGCCGCAAGGTCGGATTTCTCTTTCTGCAAATGCTGAATCTTCTCTTCCACCGTGCCACGCGCAATCAGTTTGTAGACGAACACCGGCTTCTCTTGGCCAATGCGATAAGCACGGTCGGTCGCCTGATTCTCCGTCGCCGGGTTCCACCACGGGTCGTAATGAATCACGGTGTCTGCTTCCGTCAGGTTCAGGCCGACGCCACCGGCCTTCAGGCTGATGAGAAAAATCTGACGCTTGCCGCTCTGGAAATCCCTCACGGGTGTACGGCGATCGCGGGTCTGTCCGGTCAGCAGCGCATAGGCCACACCGCGTTTTTTCAGTTCGTCTTCGATCAATGACAGCATTGAGGTGAATTGCGAGAACAGCAGGATCCGTCGGCCTTCTTCGAACAACTCTTCGAGCATTTCCATCAGGCTGTCGAGCTTGCCCGAGGTGCTGCCGCGAGCCGGCAGGTTGGCATCGTTGACCAGGCGCAAATCGCAGCACACCTGACGCAGTTTCAGCAGTGCTTCAAGAATGATGATCTGGCTGCGGGCCACGCCTTTGCGGGTGATCTCGTCGCGGACTTTCTTGTCCATGGCCAGGCGCATGGTTTCGTATACGTCACGCTGGGCTTCGTTGAGCTCTACCCAGTGGATGATTTCGGTTTTCGGCGGCAGTTCGGTGGCCACCTGCTCCTTGGTCCGGCGTAGCAGGAAAGGTTTGATCCGACCGTTGAGGTGCTGAAGTCTTACTTCGCTGGTGCGCTTTTCAATCGGCACGCGGTAATCGCGGTTGAAGCTTTTCACATCGCCGAGCCAACCCGGCAGCAAAAAGTGAAACAGCGACCACAACTCGCCCAAGTGGTTTTCCAAAGGCGTGCCGCTCAGGCACAAGCGCTGGCGGGCATTCAACTCACGGGCGGCCTGCGCGGCCTTGCTGTTCGGATTCTTGATGTACTGCGCTTCGTCCAGCACCAGAACGTGCAACGGCTGCGCCGCCAGGCGTTCGACATCCTTGGGCAGCAACGCATAAGTGGTCAGGATCAGGTCGTAATCCGCCAGCTTATCGAAATGCTTTTTGCGGCTCGCGCCGTACAACGCCAATACTTTGAGCTGCGGCGTGAAGTGCGCCGCCTCATCCAGCCAGTTGGGTATCAGGCTGGTCGGCATTACCACCATGCACGGGCGGTCGAGGCGACCGGCGATTTTCTCGGTGAGCACATGCGCCAGGGTTTGCAAGGTTTTGCCCAGGCCCATGTCATCCGCGAGAATCCCGCCAACCTCCAGTTGACGCAGCGACTGCATCCAGCTCAAACCTTCAAGTTGATATGGGCGCAACGTTGCGTTCAGGCCTTCCGGTGCGACGGCGGTGTAGTCCTTGATGTCGCGCAGGCGTTGGGCAAAGGTGCGGATCTGTTCTCCACCCTCCCAAAGCAGCGGTAAGTCTTCCAGCGGGTTCAGGCGCGTGGCGTCGGCCTTGCTCAGGCGCAGTACGGTTTCGCCGGGCCCCTGCAGATAGAAATCGCCGAGTGTTGCCAGTACCGGCTTCAAACGGCCGAAGGGCAGGGCGACTTGCAAGGGGCCGTACTCGGAGTTCGGGCGGTTGGGAATGTTGACCAGAATCAGCTCGTCATCGCGACGTCGGGCCAGGCGTTCCGGGTTGAGAATTTCGGTGTGCGAGCGCATCAGGTTCAGCAGGATGGGCAACAGGCTTAGCCGCTCGCCGTTGACGATAATCCCCAATTCCAGGTCGAACCAGTCACGTTCCGGCGCCTGTTCGACCGTGGCGTACCAGTCGTCCACCGCCGTCAGGTCGAAACCGAAATCCTCGTTGATTTGCAATTCCCAGCCCTGGGTGCGCAGCTTCGGCAATTCATTGAGGGTGAAGGTCAGCCAGGCACTGTCATTGACCATCTCGAACAGTTCGCCAGCGCTTTCCGGCAGGGCTTTGCTTTGCCGGGTGGCGATTTTGAAACCGAGGATTCGTAGCTGTTCCCGGTAGGACTGTTCCACTTCCGGATGACGTTTTATCCGTAACGTCTGTGTTTCCTGGCGGATCAGGATGTCGGTGTTTTTCTGTCCGGAAACGTACTCGTCCAGATAGCTGAAGGACAGCGCCGCGCGATGCTGGATGTAACGCTGCATCCGCCCGTTGCGCGGTTCGAAAGCACTGAATTCAATGCTCGCCAGCCACAGGCGCGGTACCGGTTGCACGTTATCCACCAGCACTTGCGGCGGAGCTTTCGGGCTACGGTTCTCCAGCACGGCCTGGAGTTTTTCCAGCAGCTCGGCGTCTTTGGCGGCGGCGGGGTAGTTGAGTGTTTCCTGCACTTGCAGCAATACCGCCGCGCAATGTTTGCAGTTGCTGTGGACGGGGCAGGAGCATGTGGCATCGACCATCAGCAAAGTGCCTTTGGCTGACTCGCGCAAGCGAATGGTCTGACGGTAAACGTTACCGCCAGATCCCTCGCAAGCGGCGATGATCGTGGCGTCGCCGGCCTCGACGATCCTGACGCGGTTTTCCAGTGCGTAGCGACGGCCGCGCTCCAGGCTCTGTTCCTTGAATCGGCTGACCCAGGAAGGTGCCAGGGGTTTGCTCAGGGTCGCGGACATGGAGGCTTCGATCAGTCTGGGACCACTTCAGGGGCTTCCCGTGGGGCGGGCGCCGTCAATGAAGTGATCTTGATCAGCAGGCCGAGATGGCCGGCGTCGAGGAAGTTCAGCTGACCGTTTTTGGTGTGGCTTTCCTGTTTCAGGCGTTCGCTGGCGGTCACGAGGCCATCGGAGTTGAACTGGTTGACCCAGAAGTCGGCGTCAACATCGGTGAAGCGCCCCAGTTTGACACTGAGGGTGCCTTCAATCGGAAACTGGCCGAACTGCTCCTTGCCGTCGCTGATCGCAACTTTGGTCGCTTCCTCGCCAAGGTTCTGCTGCCAGGCCTTGTGCAGCAACACGGTGTAGTCGTTGCTGGCGGTAAGCTTTTCCACTTCAGGGTTCAGGCTTGGCGTGCGAAAGCTGTCGGGGTTGATGCGTTGAGCACCGGCATCCCAGTCTTCCGGCGCTGCGCGGCTGTCAATCGCCGGCACGGCATTCTGCCGCACCAGAATCATTTCAATCTGATACAGGTCATCGGCAAACGCCGTGGGTGCGACCAGCGCTGTGATTAACGTTGTCAGCAAGGTCAGTGAGCGAAACAGGCGCATGCGGCGTCCTTCAAGCAGTTTTCGGGATGAGGCGCTCGAACAGCGCCTCTACAGTATTAAAGCGCTCTTCCGGGCGTTCCATCGGGACCTGGAATTTAAACATCGTCGCGCCTTCGAATTTGTAGCGTTTTGGCTGGCTCTGGATCAGTTTGATCAGGGTCAGCGGGTCGACCGGTGTTTGCGCCGCGAACTCGATTCGTCCGCCCTGCGGGCCGCCATCGACTTTCTTGATGCCCAACAACTCGGCCTGCAATTTCAGGGCGGTGATGCGCATCAGGTTCTTGGTCGGCTCCGGCAACAGGCCGAAACGATCAATCATCTCTACCTGCAAATCCTTGAGGCCTTCTTCGTCGGTGGCCGAGGCGATGCGCTTGTAGAGAATCAGGCGGGCGTGAACGTCCGGCAGATAGTCTTCGGGAATCAACGCCGGTACGCGCAGGTTGACTTCCGGACCACCGCCCAGCGGCTGATCGAGGTTCGGCTGTTCGCCCTTGCGGATCGACTTCACCGCGCGTTCGAGCATTTCCATGTACAGCGTGAAGCCGACCGCCTGGATCTGCCCGCTCTGACCATCGCCAAGCAGTTCGCCAGCGCCGCGGATTTCCAGGTCGTTGGTGGCGAGCACGAAGCCCGCGCCGAGGTTCTGGGTATTGGCAATCGCTTCCAGACGCTTTTCCGCGTCCGGGGTGATTTGCTGGCGCGGCGGCGTCAGCAGGTAGGCATACGCCTGGTGGTGACTGCGTCCAACGCGGCCGCGCAACTGGTGCAGTTGCGCCAGGCCGAACTTGTCAGCGCGCTCGATGATGATGGTGTTGGCGCTCGGCACGTCGATGCCGGTCTCGATGATGGTCGAGGCAATCAGCACGTTGAAGCGCTTGTGGTAGAAGTCGCTCATCACCTGTTCGAGATCGCGTTCGCGCATCTGTCCGTGGCCGATGCCGATCCGTGCTTCAGGCACCAGCTCGGCGAGGTCAGCGGCGCATTTCTCGATGGTCTTCACGTCATTATGCAGGTAGTAGACCTGACCGCCACGCAGCAGCTCACGCAGCAGGGCCTCTTTGACCGTGCTCTTGTTCTGCTCCATGACGAAGGTGCGGACTGACAGGCGACGGGCCGGTGGCGTGGCGATGATCGACAGGTCGCGCATGCCCGACACTGCCATGTTCAGCGTGCGCGGGATCGGCGTGGCGGTCAGCGTGAGAATGTCGACTTCACTGCGCAGCGCCTTGAGCTGTTCCTTCTGGCGCACACCGAAACGGTGTTCTTCGTCGATGATGACGAGGCCGAGGTTTTTGATTTTTACGTCGTCCTGCAGCAGCTTGTGCGTGCCGATGACGATGTCGATCTTGCCTTCGGCCAGATCCGCGACCGCCGCGTTGACTTCCTTGGTCGACTTGAAGCGGCTCATCACTTCCACGGTGACCGGCCAATCGGCAAAGCGGTCGCGGAAACTGTTGTAGTGCTGCTGGGCAAGCAGGGTGGTCGGCACCAGAATCGCCACTTGGCGACCGCCGTGAACCGCGATGAACGCGGCGCGCATCGCCACTTCGGTCTTACCGAAGCCCACGTCACCGCACACCAGTCGATCCATCGGTTTGGGCGCAAGCATGTCTTCGCGCACGGCTTCGATGGTGGTTTGCTGGTCGGGGGTTTCTTCGAACGGGAAGCCGGCACTGAACGTGGCGTAGTCGGCTTTCGGGTCGGCGAAGGCATAACCTTCACGGGCGGCGCGGCGGGCATAGATGTCGAGCAACTCGGCAGCCACGTCACGCACCTGTTCGGCAGCTTTGCGCTTGGCTTTCTGCCAGGTCTCGGAGCCGAGACGGTGCAGTGGGGCCAGCGCGTCGTCGCTGCCGGTGTAACGGGCGATCAAATGCAGGTTGGCCACCGGCACGTAAAGTTTGGCGCCCTCGGCATATTCCAGCGCGAGGAACTCGGCGGCCTGGTTGTCGATTTCCAGCGTAGCGAGACCGAGGTAGCGGCCGACACCGTGATCGATATGCACCACCGGCGCGCCTTCGCGCAGTTCGGTGAGGTTCTTGATGACTGCATCGTTGTTGGCATCGGCGCGTTTTTCGCGGCGACGGCGTTGCATCACGCGTTGACCGAACAGCGGGCTTTCGGCAACCAGCGCCAGGGCTGGGTCGTCAAGCAACAAACCTTCATCCAGCGGCGCGATGGTGATCGCCAGGCGTTCTTTGCCAGCGACGAAATCCGGCCAACTGTCGACGGATTTTGGCCGTAGCTTCAGGCGCTCCAGCAATTCCAGCAGCACTTCGCGACGGCCCGCGGACTCGGCGGTAAACAGCACGCGGCCGGGGAACTGATCGAGGAAATCCGCCAGCGCCGCCAACGGCTGCGTGGCCTTGGCTTCAATCGCCAGGTTCGGCAACTCACGCGCGGGGAAGCGCTCGCGACCACCACCGCTTTCTACATCCTGTTGGCTAGCTACCACGCGCGGCCAGTTCTTCAGGCGTGCGAAGCAGTCTTCCACCGGAAGGAACAGTTCGGCGGGTGGTAATAAAGGACGGGACGGGTCGACGCGGCGTTCTTCATAGCGATTACGCACATCGTTCCAGAAGTTTTCCGCCGCCTGTTCGATGCCGGGCAGCGAGAACACCTGCGTGTCCTGGGGCAGGTAATCGAACAGCGTGGAAGTTTCCTCGAAGAACAGCGGCAGGTAGTACTCGATACCGGCCGGGGTAATCCCGCTGCTCAAATCCTGGAAAATCGGGCAGCGGCGGAAATCCACGTCGAAGCGCTCGCGAAACCGTGCCTTGAAGCGAGTGACCGCTTCTTTTTGCAGGGGAAATTCCTTCGCCGGTAGCAGCTTGACCGAGTCGACCTTGTCGATGGAGCGCTGGTTTTCCGGATCGAAGGTGCGCAGGGTTTCGATTTCGTCGTCGAACAGGTCGATGCGATACGGCAGTTTGCTGCCCATCGGGAAGAGGTCGATCAGCGACCCGCGCACGGTGAATTCGCCGTGTTCGTAAACGGTATCGACATAGCGGTAACCGGTGGCTTCAAGCCGGGTGCGCATTTGCTCGACGTCGAGCTTCTGGCCGACATCCAGCACCAGGCTGCTGCCGAGCAGGAATTTGGTCGGTGCGAGGCGATGCAGGGCGGTGGTGATCGGCACCACCAGCACGCCATGGCTCAGTTCCGGCAGCCGATACAGACTGGCGATGCGCTGGGAAATGATGTCCTGGTGCGGCGAGAACAGATCGTAGGGCAGGGTTTCCCAGTCGGGGAAATGCAACACCGGCAAATCCGGGGCGAAGAAACTCAGCTCCTGTTCCAGCCGTTCGGCACTTTGGCTATCGGCTGTAAGCAGCAGCGTAAAGCGCTTGGCAGCGCTGGCGGCCTCGGCAATGGCGAGGCTCAGGGCGGCACCGGGCAGGTTGCCCCAATGCTGTTTACCTGCCGCGGCAGGGAGATGCGGTAGACGCAGAACAGGCACGGAAGGTTGAGCTCCAAGCGTTGCGACAAAGTCGGTAATTGTAGCGGCCCCGGGTGCCGCCTGTCAGTTGCTGACTGCGTCTATTACGCAGGTTTGGCGAAATGTAGTGGTAAAGACAAAAAACCGCGGTTTTTTGCTGATAAATACCGAATATGTAGTGGTAAAACCAGCGAGTGTTACGGAGGGTTACGGACAAGGTAGCGTTGTCTCCAAAAAATTGACTGTGCTGAAAGCCCCGGTTTTACTGGGCTTTAGCGCAGCGTAAATTTTTTGAACAGGAATTTGTTACGGATCGCACGACAGGCGCGCATTGCTACAAGAGGAACAGAGCGGCATAATGTAGCCCCTTTTTTCTGCCCCTACATGTGGAAGGTTCCCGTGACTCAGAAGCCCGACCAGTGTCTTGGTGAATGGATCGACCGTGAAGCACTCGCAGAAGCGATGATTCCGCTTATCGGTCAGCTCTACCGCAATAACAACGTGGTGAGCTCGATCTATGGCCGCAGCCTGATCAATCGTTCAGTCATTGCGATTCTCAAAGCTCACCGCTTTGCTCGTCACCGTCAGTCCGACGAAAGCGAGCTGTCCGTCCACGAAACATTCCCGCTGATCAAGGCGATGAGCGAACTCAAGCTCGGCGCCGCTTCGGTGGACCTGGGCAAGCTGGCGGCCAAATTCAAGGCCGAAGGCAATGGCCGTACTGCCGAGCAGTTCGTCCGTGAAGAACTGGCCGACGTGGTTGGCCAGCAGAACGCTTCCGCCCGCAAAGGCACCGACGTTGTCCTCTACGGCTTCGGTCGTATCGGCCGTCTGCTGGCGCGCATCCTGATCGAGAAAACCGGTGGTGGCGACGGCCTGCGTCTGCGCGCCATCGTCGTCCGCAAGGGCGCCGAGAACGACCTGGTCAAGCGTGCCAGCCTGTTGCGTCGTGACTCGGTTCATGGTCCGTTCGATGGCACCATCACCATTGATGAAGCCAACAACACCATCACCGCCAACGGCAACCTGATTCAGGTGATCTACGCCAAGAGCCCGGCCGAAGTCGACTACACCCAGTACGGCATCGAAAACGCTCTGATCGTCGACAACACCGGTGTATGGCGTGACGCCGATGGCCTGGGCCAGCACCTCGCCTGCCCGGGCGCTGCCCGCGTGATCCTCACCGCACCTGGCAAGGGCGCGCTGAAGAACATCGTGCATGGCATCAACCATGGCGAGATCACCCCTGACGACAAGATCATCTCGGCGGCTTCCTGCACCACCAACGCCATCGTGCCGGTGCTCAAGGCAGTCAACGACAAGTACGGCATCGTCAACGGCCACGTCGAAACCGTTCACTCGTTCACCAACGACCAGAACCTGATCGACAACTTCCACAAGGGCAGCCGTCGTGGCCGCGCCGCGCCGCTGAACATGGTAATCACCGAGACCGGTGCCGCCACCGCAGCCGCCAAGGCGCTGCCAGTGCTCAAGGGCAAGCTGACCGGCAACGCGATTCGCGTTCCTACGCCGAACGTGTCGATGGCCATCCTGAACCTGAACCTGGAAAAGGCCACCACTCGCGAAGAGATCAACGAGTACCTGCGCCAGATGGCCATGCACTCGGATCTGCACAAGCAGATCGACTACGTGAGCTCCCAGGAAGTGGTTTCCACCGACTTCGTTGGCTCGCGCCACGCTGGCGTTGTGGACGCTGAAGCGACCATCACCCAGGACAACCGCGTTGTTCTGTACGTTTGGTACGACAACGAGTTCGGTTACAGCTGCCAGGTGGTTCGCGTGATGGAAGACATGGCCGGTGTAAACCCGCCAGCATTCCCGCGCTAAGCCTTAGCTGCACATGAAAACGCCCCGACTTTGGTCGGGGCGTTTTTGTTTGTGTTATTGAAAAGACAAGATCAAAAGATCGCAGCCTTCGGCAGCTCCTGCAAAGGTATG
>NZ_JBSVXD010000017.1:0-54238 GCF_054070755.1 Pseudomonas sp. SDO5591_S426
ACAAAGCAGTCAGCGTTGCGTTGGTGTAGGCGTTGAAGATCACGTGCTGCATCTGCGTGATGTCCTTGGCCGGGGCGAGGATCTGGCCGTTGGCCAGTGCATCGCTGTATTTTTTCGCCAGCGACAGGAAGCCGATCGCCGGGTTGGCGTCGAACAGCTTGATGAAACCGGCAGTGGTGGTGCAGATCAACAGCCACACGGCAGGCAACAAGGTCACCCAGATGTAGCGTTGACGTTTCATTTTGATCAGCACGACAGTGCCGAGCATCAGTGCGATACCGGCCAGCATCTGGTTGGAGATACCGAACAGCGGCCACAAGGTGTTGATGCCACCCAGCGGATCGATCACGCCCTGATACAGCAACCAGCCCCACATCGCCACACAACCGGCGGTGGCGATCAGGTTGGCGGTCCAGGATTCGGTGCGTTTCAGCGCCGGAACGAAAGACCCCAACAGGTCTTGCAGCATGAAACGACCGGCACGGGTACCGGCGTCCACAGCAGTCAGGATAAACAGCGCTTCGAACAGAATCGCGAAGTGGTACCAGAACGCCATGGTGTTTTCACCCGGCAGCACACTGTGCAGGATCTGCGCGATACCGACCGCGAGGGTCGGCGCACCGCCGGCACGGGCCAGGATGGTGGTTTCACCGATGTCATGGGCAACCGCTTGCAGCGCTTCCGGGGTAATCGCAAAACCCCAGCTGCTGACCGCTGTAGCCACCGCCACCACGTCACCGCCGACTACTGCAGCCGGACTGTTCATGGCGAAGTACACGCCAGGCTCGATCACCGAAGCGGCGACCATGGCCATGATTGCCACGAAGGACTCCATCAGCATGCCGCCGTAGCCGATGTAACGGGCGTTGACCTCGTTATCCAGCAACTTCGGCGTGGTGCCGGAGGAAATCAGCGCATGGAAACCCGATACCGCGCCACAGGCAATGGTGATGAACAGGAACGGGAACAAACCGCCCTTCCACACCGGACCGGTGCCGTCGATGAACTGAGTCAGTGCTGGCATTTTCAGCTCGGGCATGGTGATCAGAATACCGATCGCCAGGGCAACGATGGTGCCGATTTTCAGGAAGGTCGACAGGTAGTCACGCGGCGCCAGGATCAGCCACACCGGCAGTACCGCCGCGACGAAACCGTAACCGATCAGCATCCAGGTGATCTGGATACCGGTGAAGCTGAACGCCTTGGCCCACACCGGATCAGCAGCAATCTGCCCACCGAGCCAGATCGAACCGAGCAGCAGCAGCACGCCGATCACCGAGATCTCACCGATGCGGCCCGGGCGGATGTAGCGCATGTAGATGCCCATGAACATCGCGATCGGGATGGTCGCCATCACGGTGAAGATGCCCCACGGGCTCTCGGCCAACGCTTTCACGACGATCAACGCCAGCACCGCGAGGATGATGATCATGATCAGGAAGCAGCCGAACAGCGCGATGGTGCCGGGGATGCGGCCCATTTCTTCGCGAACCATGTCACCCAGGGAACGACCGTTGCGGCGGGTGGACATGAACAGGACCATGAAATCCTGAACGGCACCCGCCAGCACCACACCGGCGATCAGCCAGAGCGTGCCGGGCAGATACCCCATCTGCGCCGCCAGCACCGGACCGACCAGAGGCCCCGCGCCGGCGATGGCCGCGAAGTGGTGACCGAAGAGGATGTGTTTGTTGGTCGGCACGTAGTCCAGACCATCGTTGTTGAGTACGGCGGGGGTGGCCCGTCGCGGGTCAAGCTGCATCACATTGTTAGCGATGAACAGACTGTAGTAACGGTACGCAACCAGATAAATGGCCACGGCTGCGACCACAATCCATAAGGCATTGATTGCCTCACCTCGGCGCAGTGCCACTACACCCAGGGCGCACGCCCCTATGATTGCCAGCACCAGCCAGGGTAGATGGCGTAGCGGGCTATTATTATTTTTCATTTTATTATTCCAGCCAGAGTGGACAAGAAAGACAGCCACACCGAGTTTAGCTCTCCTGACGGTAAAGGCCATACCCCAACGTTGGTCTAGAGCCTTGTCCTGGCTGGCAGGTTTTGACAATGCCGGTCTATAGTCAGCGAACATCCAGAGGATTGCGCCATGAGCGAGCACCCAGCCGATCGCCGCCGCTTCAAACGTATTGCGTTCGATGCCAGAACCGAGCTGAGCCAAGGGGAATTCATCTGGCCAGTGAAGCTGATCGACCTGTCGCTCAAAGGGCTATTGATCGAGCGCCCCGAGCCTTGGCTGGGTGATGGCAAGCAGGACTTTTTTGTCGACATTCATCTGGGCGAAGATGTCGATATCAAGATGGATGTGCAGTTGACCCATGAAGACCATGGGCAATTGGGCTTTGTGTGCAGGCATATCAGCCTGGAGTCTATTGAGCGTCTGCGGCGGTTGATTGAGCTGAACCTCGGAGACCAAGCAGAGCTGGAGCGGGAGCTGGGTGCGCTGATCGAGGTTTGAACACGCTATGTAGGAGCTGCCGAAGGCTGCGATCTTTTGGTTTTTTGCGTCAGCCGTATCACTGAAGATCAAA
Organism: Pseudomonas sp. SDO5591_S426; assembly: GCF_054070755.1. Taxonomy (NCBI): domain Bacteria; kingdom Pseudomonadati; phylum Pseudomonadota; class Gammaproteobacteria; order Pseudomonadales; family Pseudomonadaceae; genus Pseudomonas; species Pseudomonas sp. SDO5591_S426. Next base: position 2,553 of record NZ_JBSVXD010000017.1, read on the forward strand.
AGATCGCAGCCTTCGGCAGCTCCTACAATTCAGTCGCTTACTCGAAGAGTGCGTCGAGCGCCTGCTCCAGACGCGTCACCGCAATGATCTGCAACCCCGGCGGCGATTCCTTCGGCGCATTGCCTTTGGGCACGATGGCCCGCTTGAAGCCGTGCTTGGCGGCTTCTTTCAATCGCTCCTGACCGCTTGGCACCGGGCGCACTTCGCCGGACAAACCGACTTCACCAAACACCAGCAAATCGTGGGGCAACGGCCGGTTGCGCAAACTGGACATCACCGCCGCCATCAACGCCAGGTCGGAAGCCGTTTCCAGTACCTTCACGCCGCCGACCACGTTGAGGAACACGTCCTGATCGTGGGTCGGAATTCCGCCATGACGGTGCAGGACCGCCAGCAACATCGCCAGACGATTCTGATCCAGCCCCAGCGTCACCCGCCGCGGGTTGGCGAGATGGCTGTCATCCACCAGCGCCTGGACTTCCACCAGCATCGGCCGGGTGCCTTCCCACGTCGCCATGACCACACTGCCCGGGACTTCTTCCTGCGCACGGGTGAGAAAAATCGCCGACGGGTTGGAGACTTCTTTCAGGCCCTTGTCGGTCATGCCGAACACGCCCAATTCGTTGACTGCACCGAAACGATTTTTCACCGCACGCAGCAAACGCAGACGGCCATCGGACTCGCCTTCGAAATACAGAACTGTATCGACCATGTGCTCCAGCACGCGTGGACCGGCCAGCGCGCCTTCTTTGGTAACGTGACCGACCAGGAAAATCGCCGTGCCGCTCTGCTTGGCATAGCGCACCAGCAATGCCGCGCTTTCCCGCACCTGAGACACGCCACCCGGCGCCGACTGCAACTGCTCGGTGAAAATCGTCTGGATCGAGTCGATCACCATGACCTTGGGCTTTTCCTGCCGGGCCGTGGCGATGATGGTTTCGATGCAGGTTTCGGTCATGACCCGCAGCTGATCCTGCGGCAAGCCCAAGCGGCGGGCACGCATGGCCACTTGTTGCTGGGATTCTTCACCGGTGACGTACAGCGCCGGCATGCTTTTGGCGAGGTTGCACAGGGTTTGCAACAGAATGGTCGATTTGCCGATGCCCGGATCACCGCCGATCAGCACTACCGAACCGTCGACAAGGCCACCGCCCAGAACCCGATCCAGCTCACTGGAGGCCGTGGAGAAGCGCGGGATCTCTTCGACACTGACTTCGGCCAGAGTCTTGATCTGCGCCTGCTGGCCCGTCCAACCGGTACGCCCGCTGGGCGCCGCCGCCCCGCCGCTTTCCACCATGGTCTCAGTCAGCGTGTTCCAGGCGCCGCATTCGCCGCACTGGCCGGCCCACTTCGGGAAGGTTGAGCCACACTCGGTGCAGCCGTACATGCGCTTGGCCTTGGCCATCTGAACTCCCCGGCAAAAATCGCGATGATAGCTCAGCTGAGGCGGATCGGTACGTCACGGTTGTCCGGTTGGGTGTCCTGGAGCAACTAAAAATTTAAAGATCATAAAAGGGCATTGGCACTTCATAGCTTGCCAAGAGCTTATATTTCAAATTGCTTCTAATATACTAGCCACATGTAAATCAATTAATTTTGTCCAAGTTTTTTCCGCCATCCTCACTTTTGAACCCCAATAAATCCGAATAAAAAGTTGTACAAGAACTGAAAGCAAAAAGTCACACCGTACAAGATACTCATTGCCATAGAAATGCCATCAGACCACTTACCCGAGCACTCAACTAGTCCATCCAACAAAAGACGCGATTCGAATTTTCAAACCGAAACTGAATCCGCCATATCAGAGCCCAGTAAACCCGAGTATGCCCATTTGTCATCATCCATTCAGGCGAGTACCAGGGACATGTCGTTTTCGTTCAAAGGTTATCGAAACGGCGATTCCAGCGCGGTTACACCGCGTGGAAGCGAGGGCGCGGTCTAAACTTTTCAGCGCTGATCCGGTCGATTGCAGGCAAGCAACGTAAGCAGTTGTTTCGGGCAGGATGCACCTTGCTGATTTACACTGCGTTCACCAACCTCATCTGTAACAAGGAAATAACCTATGGGCGTGCTAAACGAGTTCAAGGCCTTCGCGGTCAAAGGCAATGTGATCGACATGGCCGTCGGTATCATCATCGGCGCCGCTTTCGGCAAGATCGTTTCGTCTTTTGTCGGCGATTTGATCATGCCCCCTATCGGGCTGCTGATCGGCGGGGTGGACTTCAGCGACCTGGCCATTACGCTCAAGGCAGCTCAAGGCGACGTTCCGGCGGTGGTCCTGGCGTACGGTAAATTCATCCAGACCCTGATCGACTTCGTCATCGTTGCCTTCGCGATCTTCATGGGCGTCAAGGCCATCAACCGCCTGAAGCGCGAAGAAGCCGTGGCCCCGACCCTGCCGCCGGTTCCGACCAAGGAAGAAGAATTGCTCGGTGAGATTCGTGATTTGCTGAAGGCCCAGAACAATCGGCCTTGAGCGTTTCAGCGATAAAAGAACGGCGCCTGCAGGGCGCCGTTTTTTTACCAGAAATTCTCCACTGCCACCTGCCCGGGTCGCCGGCTGAGGCTCAAATGCATATCGCGCTGCTTGAGCAGCTTGCGCGTGTCATCGATCATCTGAGGGTTTCCGCACAACATCACCCGCGAATGCTCAGGCGTCAGCGCCACACCGGCCGCGCGCTCCAGCTCGCCGTTTTCGATCAGCGTGGTGATCCGCCCGTTCAGGGCGCCGGGATGCTGCTCGCGCGTCACCGTGTTGATCAATTGCAGCTTGTGTGCGTATTCCGCCAGATATTCACGCTGCGCCAACCCTGCAATCAGTTCCTGATACGCCAGCTCCCGCGATTCGCGCACGCTGTAGACCAGGATAATCCGTTCGAATTTCTCCCACACTTCGAAGTCCTGAAGGATCGACAGAAACGGCGCAATGCCGGTGCCAGTGGATAGCAGCCACAGATCGCGTCCGTCGACAAAACGGTCCAGCGTCAGGTAACCAAAGGCCTGGCGGTCGACCAGAAGCGTATCGCCGACACCCAGCCGACTCAGTTCGCTGGTGAACTCGCCCCCAGGAACCACAATGGAAAAGAACTCGAGAAACTCGTCAAAGGGTGACGACACCATGGAATAGGCGCGCCAAACCGTACTGCCGTCAGCTTTTGTCACGCCCAGCCGCGCAAATTGACCTGCGCGAAAGCGAAAACCGGGATCCCTCGACGCCCGCAGAGTGAACAGGTTCGGGGTCAACGGCTGGACTTCGAGCAAGGTCTGGCGAGTAAATTTCTCTTCACTGGCACTCATGGGGCGCTCCATTCAACAGATGGCCTCAGTGTCTCGCAAAGCGAGCAGCAGAAACACCGGTGATTTGTAGTGTCATTAAGCAGGTGCTCTTGTTCTCATTTGTATTCCACAACCAATTAACCGCTTGGTTAACTTCCAAAAAAGAATGACATTAATATCGACATACAAATTGACTATTACCTTATGGCAAAGTTTTAGAACCATAGACCTGTTTAAAAACACTTCAGCAAAGCAAAAAAATCTCAACGGAATATCAGAATCATCCTACACTCCAATTCGCGCCAGCCTTGGATCCAAGTGCGCCTATTACGTTAGAAACTTACGACGGAGCCGATGATGGAAAGGTGGAAGGAACTACAACTCATACAACTATCCACTACAACGGAAATTGAGAGTGCCTACCGCATCTCTCTGAGTTTTGCGAAAAATATCGGATTCAAATTTTTTGCATTTTCAACAAGTTGCCCAACAAAAAATGAGCATTTTCACACAGTACGTTTCAACAATTACCCAAAAGACTGGAACGCCGAATACGAAAAAAACAAGTTTTGCGCAATAGATCCAGTAGTGGCGCATTGCAATCAATCCATGCTGCCAGTTTTATGGAGTGAAGATCTCTTCAGCAACACACCATGGTTATGGGATGCACTGGAACAACAGGGGTTGCAGCATGGGTGGTCACAAGCCGTCCATGACGAGGAAAGTGGTCTGTGCAGCATTTTGAGCCTCGCCAGAACCCATTGCCCAGTCAGTGCGTGGGAGCTGTATGAAAACCTCGGTTTCTCTGTGTTTATTGGGCGTCACCTGCATAAATTGATTGCCCAGACAATGCCCAAGGTACCTGTAGATCCGTCTACACCGCATTTAACGCCACGGGAAATCGACGTGCTGAAACTGGCGGCGGACGGCAAGACTGCCTATGAAAGCGCCAGAATTCTCAATCTCAGCGCGCGCACCATCAACTTCCATGTTCAGGAAGCCATTCGCAAACTCGGGGTCAACAACAAGATTTCGGCCGTCATCGCCGCCGTCAAGGCTGGTTATCTCACCAGCAATGCGCTGCGCTGAATCGAAACCTGCGGGTAATCCGACACAAAAAAACGTACCATTCGCGGTCCGGCCTGAGTGAAGACGTGTGAGCTTTCCACGTTGCAGTTCACTCGGACGGCCCCGCCCGCCAAGCCCCTGGGCGCGGGATACCCGTTGATTACCCAGAGCCTGCCCCATGCCTTTGCTCGAAACACCTTTCGCCAGCCTCGACCTCATCCGCCAGCCCGAACAGCAGAACGAACCGCTGCAAGCCTTCGATGCGGCGGACGAGTACCTGCTCAACCATCTGGCCGAACAGCAACCCTCGGCCGAGACACGGGTTCTGGTGCTCAACGACAGTTTTGGCGCATTGGCCGCCAGTCTGACCGGCAAGGTCAACGTGACCAGCAGCGGCGATTCCTTCCTGGCGTTTCAAGGGCTGGAAAAGAACCTTGTCCGTAATGGCCAGGCGTTTGATGCGCTGCCGTACGTGCCAGCCAGCGAAGCGATCACCGGCCCATTCGACCGGGTACTGATCCGGGTGCCGAAGACCCTGGCGTTGCTGGAAGAGCAACTGATTCGCCTGCAAGGCCAATTGAGTCCTGGCGCCCAAGTGGTTGCGGGCGCAATGATCAAACATCTGCCGCGTGCCGCCGGTGACTTGCTGGAGCGTTACATCGGCCCGGTGCAGGCGTCGCTGGCGGTGAAGAAAGCCCGATTGTTGATTGCCACAGTTGAGGCCAAAGCGCCGGTCACGTCGCCCTATCCGACGCGCTATCGTCTCGACGAACCGGCCATCGAATTGCTCAACCACGCCAACGTGTTCTGCCGCGAAGGCCTGGACATCGGCACCCGCGCGTTCCTCCCGCACCTGCCGAAGAACCTTGGCACTGCACGGGTTGCCGACCTCGGTTGTGGCAACGGCGTGCTGGCCATCGCCAGCGCCCTGCACAACCCCGAGGCCCATTACACGCTGGTGGACGAGTCGTTCATGGCGGTGCAATCGGCCGCCGAGAACTGGCGCGCAGCGCTGGGTGAGCGCGATGTCATCGTGCGTGCCGGTGATGGCCTGGCCGGACAGGAACCCCAATCGCTGGACGTGGTGCTGTGCAATCCACCGTTTCACCAGCAACAAGTGGTCGGCGATTTTCTGGCGTGGCGGATGTTCCAGCAGGCCCGGGAAGCGCTGGTGGTAGGTGGTGCGCTGTACATCGTCGGTAACCGTCACCTTGGCTATCACAGCAAACTGGCGCGGTTGTTCCGTGGTGTCGAGCAAGTAGCGGCCACACCGAAGTTCGTGATTCTCAAGGCACGCAAGTAACGAAGCGAAAAAAACCCTCCGGTCGGAGGGTTATGAATCCGCGTCCTAAGACGACGGTATGGGATGTCAGTGAGTGGTCAAACCCGCGGCGTTCATGAACATCCGCATCAGGCTGGCCGCGATAAACAGTACACCGACGCTGCCGGCCCAGATCAGGGCCAGCCAGCCGAGCCGCTGCCATAGCGGCTTTTTTTCGGCTTCTTCGATGTCGTGCAGGGAATGTTTGTTGTTCATTGCTTCTACCTCTCGTATAGGTCGATGGCGCCTGTGACGACGCCATCGCGAGCAAGCTCGGCTCCTACATATTCTGTGCGACGCCTTTTAGTGGTAACCGTCTTCATGGGTGACCTTGCCGCGGAAAACGTAGTAGCTCCAGAAGGTGTAGCCCAGGATGAACGGGATGATGAACAGCGTGCCCACCAGCATGAAGCCCTGGCTTTGTGGCGGTGCGGCGGCATCCCAGATCGAGATCGACGGCGGCACGATGTTCGGCCACAGGCTGATTCCCAAGCCGCTGTAGCCGAGGAAGATCAGCACCAGCGTCAGCAGGAACGGCGTGTAGTGCGCATTGCGCGCCACCGCGCGGATCAGGCCGTACAGTGTGACCAGCACCAGAATCGGCACCGGCAGGAACCAGAACAGGTTCGGCAAGGTGAACCAGCGCGCAGCAATTTCGGCGTGGGCCAGCGGAGTCCAGATGCTGACGATACCGATCACCGCCAGCAACACGAACGCCAAGGGCCGCGCCAGATCATGCATCTGTTCCTGCAACTTGCCCTCGGTCTTCATGATCAGCCAGGTGCAACCGAGCAACGCATAAGCCACCACCAGCGCCGCACCACAGAACATCGTGAACGGCGTCAGCCAGTCCAGTGAACCTCCGGCGAACTGCCGATTGACCACCGGCAAGCCATCGATGAATGCGCCTAATGCCACGCCCTGGAAGAACGTTGCGGCAATCGAACCACCGATGAACGCCTTGTCCCACAAATGACGTTTGTCGTCCTTGGCCTTGAAGCGGAACTCGAACGCCACGCCGCGAAAAATCAGCCCGATCAACATGAAGATCAGCGGCAGGTACAAAGCCGAGAGCACCACCGAATAGGCCAGCGGGAAAGCCCCGAACAACGCCGCACCGCCCAGTACCAGCCAGGTTTCGTTGCCGTCCCAGACCGGGGCGACGGTGTTCATCATCACGTCGCGGTCGGTTTTGCCGGGGATGAACGGAAAGAGAATGCCGATCCCCAGATCGAAACCATCCATGACCACGTACATCATGATGCCGAAGATGATGATCACGGCCCAGATCAGCGGAAGATCAATACCCATGATTCAAATCTCCTTGGTCAGGCTGTGGTCGGTGTGGTCGTCGTCGGCAGCGGACAACGGCCGCGCCGGCGTGCGTTTCTGGCCGGGGCCACCGTCGTTGGTTTCCTTGCCTTCGTCGATCTTCGGCCCTTTGCGCACCAGGCGCATCATGTAGCCCAGACCGGCGCCGAACAGCGCGAAATACACCACGACAAACAGGATCAAGGTGATGCTCATCTGCATGAAACTGTGGTTGGAGGACGCATCCGCCGTGCGCATCAGGCCGTAGACCACCCATGGCTGACGACCGATTTCCGTAGTGAACCAACCCGCAAGAATCGCGATCAGGCCGGACGGCCCCATCCACAACGCCAGGTACAGGAACGGCCGCGAGGTATACAGCTTGTCGCGTTTGCGCAGCCACAAGCTCCACAAACCGGTGAAGATCATCAGGAAGCCCAGGCCGACCATGATCCGGAACGACCAGAACACGATGGTCGAATTTGGCCGGTCTTCAGGCGGGAACTCCTTGAGCGCCGGCACTTGTTTGTCCAGCGAGTGAGTGAGGATCAGGCTGCCCAGATACGGGATCTCGACAGCGTATTTGGTCCTCTCTTCCTTCATGTCCGGCCAGCCAAACAGGATCAGCGGCGTCGCTTCGTCACCTTTGTTTTCCCAGTGGCCCTCGATCGCGGCAATTTTCGCTGGTTGATGTTCTAGGGTATTGAGGCCATGGAAGTCACCAATGACCGCCTGGATCGGCGCGACAATCAGCGCCATCCACATCGCCATCGACAGCATCTTGCGGATCGCCGGGTTGTCCTTGCCGCGCAGCAAGTGCCAGGCCGCCGAGGAACCGACGAAGAACGCCGTCGCGACGAACGCCGCCGTGGCCATGTGCATCAGACGATACGGGAACGACGGGTTGAAAATCACCGCCAGCCAGTCGGTCGGGATCACCTGGCCATTGATGATTTCAAAGCCCTGCGGGGTCTGCATCCAACTATTGGACGCGAGAATCCAGAAGGTCGAAATCAACGTGCCGATGGCAACCATGACCGTGGCGAAGAAGTGCAGGCCACGTCCGACCTTGTTCCAGCCAAACAGCATGACGCCGAGGAACCCGGCCTCAAGGAAGAACGCAGTCAATACTTCGTACGTCAGTAGTGGCCCGGTCACGGAACCGGCGAAGTCCGAGAAACGGCTCCAGTTGGTGCCGAACTGATAGGCCATCACCAGCCCCGAAACCACGCCCATGCCGAAGTTGACGGCAAAGATCTTCGACCAGAAATGGTAGAGGTCACGGTAGGTGTCGTTGTGGGTTTTCAGCCACAAGCCTTCGAGGACTGCCAGGTAACTGGCCAGGCCAATGGTGATGGCAGGGAACAGAATGTGGAACGAGATGGTGAACGCGAACTGAATTCGGGCGAGATCAAGTGCCTCTAAACCGAACATAAGTCTTCCTCTGTCAGGTAGTACGGCTGCGGGCTGGAAGCCTGCACCCACGGCCCCCACGGATATGGAGTGTGGCGAATCTCTGTTTGTTCTTTTTTTCTACGCATCACAACGCAGGGAGTCTGGCCTTGCGGCCGCCGGATCAAATTCCTTGTGAGGGCTTTGATCTGGATCAAGCAACGATGAAAGAGTAGTCCCATTTTTGGGGATGAACCGCGTGGTCTTTTGCCGCGTGACAAGTTGCCTCATGCAAGTCGCCCGAGAGACACGGTCAAAATCGGTATCTAGCTAACTAAATTTTTCGTCATGGCAACTTCCTGTTACAGCTTGGTGATAATCTCGTCATTCATTCCCTCCTAATTTGCCCGCAGATGCCCAGCCAAGAGCCCTTGCTGTTACGCCATCACCGTCCTTTCCTTGCGTTCTGGCTGGCCCGGGTTTTTACCGCCAGCGGCTTTCAGATGCTCACCGTGGCCATTGGCTGGAACCTCTACCAACTGACCGGCAACGTGCTCGATCTGGGTCTGGTGGGGTTGGTTGAGTTCGCCCCGCGCGTACTGTTCATGCTGCACACCGGGCATGTCGCCGACCGCTACGACCGGCGCAAGGTCGCGGCCATCTGCCAGTCCCTGCAAGCGCTGATCGCCCTCTCGCTGGCCATCGGCAGCGCTACCGACCATGTCACTCGGGAGATGATCTTCATCCTCGCCTTCCTGCTCGGCGCTGCCCGCTCCTTCGAGATGCCGACCACCCAGGCCTTGCTGCCGAGTATCGTGCCCAGCGCGCTGTTCCCCCGCGCCGTGGCCGCCGCGCAATCGGCACAGCAATCGGCAACCATTGTCGCCCCGGCCCTTGGCGGTTTGCTCTACGCCTTCGGCAGTGTCTGGGTCTACGGCCCGACGGTGATCCTGTACATCATCGCCTGCTCGCTGATGCTCAACCTGCCCGCGCGGCAAACACCGCTGAACAAAGGCAAGGCCACTCTGGATTCGCTACTGGCGGGCATTCGCTTCATTCGCAGTCGGCCGGACATTCTCGGGGCGATTTCCCTGGACCTGTTCGCCGTCCTGCTAGGTGGTGCAACGGCGCTGTTGCCGGTGTTCGCCAAGGACATTCTGTTGACCGGCCCGTGGGGCCTCGGCCTGTTGCGCTCGGCACCGGCGGTGGGTGCGTTGCTGATGTCGCTGTACCTCGCGCGGTTTGCCGTGGAGCGCAATGTCGGGCGGGTGATGTTCACCGCTGTGGGTATATTCGGCGTCGCGACCATTGCCTTCGGTCTGTCGACATCTTTCTGGTTCTCGCTGGCCGTGCTGGTGGTTTTGGGTGCGGCCGACATGATCAGCATGGTGATCCGTGCCTCGTTCGTGCAACTGGAAACCCCGGACGAAATGCGTGGCCGGGTCAGTGCCGTGAACGGCCTGTTCATCGGCGCTTCAAACCAGTTGGGCGAATTCGAATCCGGCCTGACGGCGCATTGGTTCGGCACCGTGCCGGCGGTGGTCATGGGTGGCATCGGCACGCTGGTGGTGACGGGGACCTGGATCAAACTGTTCCCGACCCTGGCCCAACGCGACCGGATGCATGTGCCAAAGGAAGAAGTGAAGGCATGAACCGCTAAACCACCAACTCCCCCGCCACCGCCGCCCGCGTGGCCTTGCCACATAGTTGTTCAACCAGCGTCAGCGCAAATGCCAATGCAGCGCCTGAACCCTGGGCAGTGATGCAATTGCCGTCGACCACCACCGGTTGATCGACGAAGTTACAACCCGACAGTTGGTGGCTGGCCGAAGGCAGGCAAGTCATGCGCCGCTGACGCAACACGCCGAACGCTTGTAGCGCCACGGCAGGGGCTTCGGCGATACCGGCGAACAGCCGACCGGCCGCCGCCTGGTCCTTGATCAATTGTTGAAGGGGTTGGTGTGCGGCCAGATGCTGAGTCCCCACAGCGCCGCCAGGCAGAACGATCAGGTCGAAGGGCTGGGCCAGCAAGTCCACCAGCATGGCGTCAGAGGTCAGGCGTGTACCACGTGCACACGTCAGCATGCGTCGCCCTTCGATGCTGGCCACCACCACTTCAACCTTGGCGCGGCGCAGGACATCGATAAGGGTCACTGTTTGCAGGTCGTCAGTGCCCTCGGCGAGGGTAATCAAAGCTCGAAAGGTCATGGGAACAATCCACAGGAGGGTTCTTCAAGCGTAGTCAGCTTTCCTTACCCTTGTTCGAGGCCCGCCGTTACCTGATGTAAAAGCTACTTGATGTAAAGCTGCGTCGACATCGTGTTGCCCGGCGCATTGATCGAGGTGTTGCTGAAGGTGAACGTGCCTTCCTGTTTGCCCGCCAGACTGAAGATGTACAAATTGCCGACGACCTTGGTCCGCTGGGAACAATCAGTCAGGTTGCCATTTTCGTAGGCGCAGACCTGCGTGCGGGTTCCGTTCACCTCGAAACCATCCAGCGCGACATGGGGCTGGCTGCGACCGTAACCCACTTCCAGCACGTAGACCCTGATGTTCGGGCCGCTGTGATTGCAGCGCGTTTGTGTCTGGCCTTCATCAATGGTTTCAAAACCACATTCAGGCGACTCGACCTTGAGCACTTTTACCTGGGTCAACGGCGGTGCCGAGGCTGCCGAGACGGTTTGTGTCCCCAAGACCAGGGCCAGCAAGATCAACAGACGCTTTTTCATGCAAACACCACCCCAAAAAACCAGCGTGCAGTATGGCTGGTTTGGGCTAAACGCAAAACATCGACGACGATCACCGCCATAAGCAGCCATAACCCTGTGCGGCTGGTATGATGCGCGGCTTTTTCCGACCCACAGAAAAATCCCAGGCGCCTGCAGCGGTCTGTGCTTTGCTGTTGAGGTCGATACATTCACGGCGCCGGGCGCGCCACGGGGAGCAGACATGCTGGAAAGGCTGTTTCAACTCAAGGCACACAACACCAACGTACGCACCGAGATCCTGGCGGGCGTCACGACCTTTTTGGCCATGGCCTACATTCTGTTCGTCAACCCGAGCATCCTCGGCGAGACCGGCATGGACAAGGGTGCGGTGTTCGTCGCCACCTGTCTGGCAGCCGCCATCGGCTCGACGGTCATGGGCCTGATCGCCAACTACCCGATCGCCCTCGCACCGGGCATGGGCCTGAACGCCTTCTTCACCTACACCGTGGTCCTGCACATGGGCCACACCTGGCAAGTGGCGCTGGGGGCAGTGTTCATCTCGGCGGTGTGCTTCTTCCTGCTTTCGATCTTCCGCATCCGTGAATGGATCATCAACAGCATCCCGCTGCCGCTGCGTTCGGCGATTGCCGCCGGTATCGGCCTGTTTCTGGCGCTGATCGCCCTGCACAACGCCGGCATCGTGGTCAGCAACCCGGCGACCATGGTTGGCCTCGGCGACCTGAAACAACCGGCGCCGATCCTCGCCACCCTCGGTTTTGCCCTGATCGTCGCCCTTGAAGCCCTCGCCGTGCGCGGTGCGGTACTGATCGGCATTCTGGTCGTGACCATCATATCCATCGTGATGGGCTTCACCCCGTTCGGCGGCGTGATGTCGATGCCACCGTCGCTAGCCCCGACCTTCCTGCAACTGGACATCAAAGGCGCACTGGACATCGGCCTGGTCAGCGTGATCTTCGCCTTCCTGTTCGTCGACCTGTTCGACAACTCCGGCACCCTGATCGGCGTGGCCAAGCGTGCTGGTTTGATGGGCAAGGACGGCCACATGCCGAAAATGGGCCGTGCCCTGATCGCCGACAGTACTGCTGCGATGGCCGGTTCCCTGCTGGGCACCTCGACCACCACCAGCTACATCGAATCCGCCGCAGGCGTGAGTGCCGGGGGCCGCACCGGCCTGACCGCCGTCGTGGTGGCAATCCTGTTCCTGCTGGCGCTGTTCTTCTCGCCACTGGCCGCCAGCGTTCCAGCCTTCGCCACCGCGCCGGCCCTGCTGTTCGTCGCCGTGCTGATGACTTCCGGCCTGGCCGAAATAGACTGGGACGACATTACCGTCGCCGCGCCGGTGGTGATCACCGCGCTGGCCATGCCGTTCACTTATTCCATCGCCAATGGCATCGCCTTCGGCTTCATTGCCTGGACCGCCATCAAGCTGATGTCTGGTCGCGGCCGTGAGCTGAACCCGGCGCTGGTGATCCTGTCGATTCTGTTCGTGATCAAGCTGGGTTGGTTTAACGCATGACTTTTGATTCCCAGGACTACGCCGTTCAGCTCGAAGACAAGGTCACGCGCCTGCGTGACCTGCTGGCCCCGTTCGATGCACCGGAGCCGGCCGTTTTCGACTCGCCGCTGCAGAACTTCCGCCTGCGCGCCGAATTCCGCCTGTGGCGCGAAGCCGGCGAGCGTCACTACGCGATGTTTTCCCAGGAAGACAAACGCACGCCGATCCTGATCGAAGAATTTCCGATCGCCAGCCTGCGCATCAATCAACTGATGCCGCAGCTCAAGGCCGCGTGGCAAGCCAGTGCTCCCCTGAGCCACAAGCTGTTCCAGGTGGAGTTCCTGACCACTTTGGCCGGCGATGCGATGATCACCCTGTGCTACCACCGTCCGCTGGACGAGCATTGGCACGCGGCGGCCACGAAACTCGCAGCCGACCTGAACGTCAGCATCATCGGCCGCTCCAAGGGTAAGCGTGAAGTCATCGGTCACGATTACGTGGTCGAGAAACTGGAAGTTGGCGGGCGCACCTTCAGCTATCGCCAGCCAGAAGGCGCATTCACCCAACCCAACGGCACCGTAAACCAGAAGATGCTCAACTGGGCCTACGACGCACTGGGTGATCGTCCGGACGATTTACTGGAGCTGTATTGCGGCAACGGCAACTTCACCCTGCCGCTCGCTACTCGCGTGCGCAAAGTGCTGGCCACTGAAATCAGCAAGACCTCGGTCAACGCAGCGCTGAGCAATCTCAGCGAAAACGCTGTGGATAATGTCACTCTGGTGCGTTTGTCCGCTGAAGAATTGACCGAAGCGCTGAACGAAGTGCGCCCGTTCCGTCGCTTGCATGGCATCGACCTGAAAAGCTACGAATTCGGCAGCGTCTTCGTCGACCCGCCCCGCGCCGGCATGGACCCGGACACTTGCGAGCTGACCCGGCGCTTCGACAACATTCTCTACATCTCCTGCAACCCGGAAACCCTGGCGGCCAACATCGCCCAGTTGCACGACACGCACCGCATTACCCAATGCGCGATGTTCGACCAGTTCCCGTGGACGCATCACATGGAATCCGGGGTGTTATTGACCCGGCGGTGAGTGCAGATGCCGTAAACAAATCAGCCGTCATCACGACGGCTTTTTTGTGGGCGCTCAAAGCACGACATCGACCTTGCGCGGGCGCCCACCTTTCTTGCCATTGGCCCGAGCAGCCTCAGCTTTGGCAGCGCTGCTCTGACGACCATTGCGCGAAGCAATCACCGAAGCCGCCATCGCCATCAATGGCTCGCTGGCCGAGATCATTCCGGCGATAGAGATATGCAGGTCCTTGCCTTCATGGCAGATCGCAGTGCCGGTGAAACCTACCTCTAAACCGGCAAAGTCTTCGATCTGGAATCCATCGAACTCGGGGTAGTTTCCAACCGGCAGCAGTATCCCGCTGCCATCTTCAAAGCTGACCGCCAGACACGGAGCCTGAAAGGTTACCGCTGTCGCCCGTAACCCGCTGTTAGGGCGCGATTTGCCCCGTTCAATAGCTCGATCAAGACGAGCCTCTGTTACTGGCCTGTCTACCTGGACCTTGGCTTTGACCGTTTTCATAACTCGATCTCCACACACTCCTGCGCACCTATCAGAGATAGCCGCGTCCTGTTCGTTTCAGGCTCATAGCAAGCCGAAACGATCATGTTGGTGGTACTGACAATCCTTTTCACTACTACGACCTCACTGGTTTGCCAATCCCACAATTGATTATCAAGGCAGGCCGTTTGCAGTTTTCGCCACCAGATACAGCGAGCCCGCAATAAATGGGCAGGTAGCTTTAGCGATTGACGCAACCCCTCAAGCACCGCAATCGGTGGCCGACGCGAGAGCGGAACAACGTCCCAGAGCTCGACGCCGTTGTGCCAGAAACTGAATTTGAACCGCGCACTCCACGAACCCGCCTCCACATGTGCATGAGGCGGACAGTGCTCATCGCGCAACATGATGACCACCGAGAGCCCTTTGTAGCTGCATACTTTCATGCTAACCCATCCGTTAGGTTAATAACTCCGAAGACTCGACATTCCCTGAAAAAACCGACCACTGGTGCCCAACACTAAATGGAATTTGCGTGACTGAGACTAGCGCTCAGCCGCGCTTCGGACCGTTGGATAACGCCAAAGAATCGTAAGCAATCCTTTCCCTGCGCCCACAAAAAAGCCGCCACGAGGACGGCTGTTTTGTCTTGCAGCAGAATCACTCCGACGGATTTTTCCGGAACTCAGTCGTGGTAATACCCTTGTATCCCCAGTTATCGGTGTCGATTTCTTCGATCACGATATGGGTCAGCTCCGGCGGCTTGCCGAGCACGCGTTGCAGGGTCTCGGTGATTTCGGCGATGACCTGGGCTTTTTGCTCACGGGTTACGCCGTCACGGGTGATGCGTACGCTGACGAAAGGCATGCTGCTTCTCCTGCTCGCTGATTAAGAAAGGCTGACCAAAAACAAGTCACTGTAGCCCTGTGAAGCCATCTGATAAATACTGCTCCAGACACTTCATTTGATCCTTGGTGTAATCAATCATGCAACGACAATTCGACGATCTTCAGTTGGGCAGCATAGAGCTGTTTTGCCTGGCCGCCGAGGCCGGCAGTTTCACCGCAGCGGCGTTGGTGGCGGGGGTTACGCCGGCTGCGGTGAGTCGCTCGGTGTCGCGCATGGAGGAACGTCTGGGCGTGCGGCTGTTCGCGCGCACCACTCGCAGCGTCAAACTGACCGACAGCGGCCGACGCTACTACGAAGAATGCCGCCAGGCGTTGGCACAGTTGGTGGAAGCCCAGCGTGAAGTCATGGGCCAGCAGCAGGTGCCGTCCGGGACTCTGCGCATCAGTATCCCGACCACCTACGCCCACCACCGGATCCTGCCGTTGATGCCGGCCTTTCGCGCGCGGTTTCCGGATGTGAAGGTTGAGTCGCACATCAGTAATCGCAATATCGATTTCGTCGGCGAGGGCTATGACCTGGCCATTCGCGTGCGCGCCATTCCGGACTCCGGCCTGATCGCCCGGCCGCTGGAGGACGCCGAGCTGGTGATGATTGCCAGCCCCGATTACCTCAACCGCTGCGGCACACCGCAAACCCTCGATGATTTGCAGCAGCACGACTGCATTCAATACGAATTGCCCAGCAGCGGCCGGCGCATCGCCTGGTTGTTCAATGACAGCGGTGTACAGCGCGAGATTCTGGCCGAGGGCAATTACGTTTGTTCTGATGATGTCCTGGGTGGTGTGACCCTGGCGAAACACAGCGCCGGTCTGTTCCAGACCTATCGCTTTATCGTCGAAAAAGAACTGGCCGACGGCTCGCTGGTGGAAGTGCTCAAGCCCTATGGCGGGCGCTCGCGGCCGTTTACCTTGCTCTATCCGCAAAGCCGCCATATGCCTCTGCGATTGCGCGCGTTCATTGATTTTCTGGTGGAGCATTTGCCGCGCTGATAGCGAAACCGTCCGATCACCGCACACAAAACGCCGGAGAACCACCGGTTCAATTGACCAAATTAACCATCTAGTACAATTTATCTCCACAGGCCGGAACCTCAGGCCAATTCTAAAAATAATAAGTGGAGAAACATCGATGTCCCCGATCATTCTGGTACTCAACGGCCCGAATTTGAACCTGCTCGGCACCCGTGAACCGGCGACCTACGGCCACGAAACCCTCGCTGACATTTCCGCCCTGTGCGGCCGCGCCGCTGAAGAGTTCGGCCTGGCAGTGGAATTTCGCCAGACCAACCATGAAGGCGAATTGCTCGACTGGATTCACGCCGCACGCGGCCGTTGCGCCGGGATCGTCATCAACCCGGCCGCCTGGACCCACACCTCGGTGGCCATTCGCGATGCGCTGGTCGCCAGCGAGCTGCCGGTGATCGAAGTGCACTTGTCGAACGTCCACGCCCGCGAACCTTTCCGTCATCACTCCTTCGTTTCAGCCATCGCCACCGCCGTGCTGGCCGGGTTCGGCAGCCACGGCTATCGCCTGGCGCTGGAGCATTTCAGTCAACGTCTGAAGGGGTGAACATCGTGAGCCACAACCACGCGGTATTGGCCGGACTGATCGGCGCCGGCATCCAGGCTTCGCGCACCCCGGCGTTGCACGAACATGAAGGCGATGCCCAGGGTTTGCGTTACCTCTATCGCCTGATCGACCTTGATCAGCTGCAACTCGACTGCAATGCCCTGCCCGACCTGTTGATGGCTGCCGAGCGCATGAACTTCACCGGGCTGAACATCACCTTCCCGTGCAAGCAGGCGATCATCCCGCTGCTCGACGAGTTGTCGCCGGAAGCACGCGGCATTGGTGCGGTGAATACCGTGGTGTTGAAGGACGGCAAACGCATCGGCCACAACACCGATTGCCTTGGCTTTGCCGAGGGATTTCGCCGGGGCTTGAAGGGCGTTGCCGTTGAGCGTGTCGTACAAATGGGTGCCGGTGGCGCCGGCGCGGCGGTGGCCCACGCGTTGTTGAGCGAAGGCGTACAGCAACTGAGCATTTTCGATGTGGAACTCAGCCGCGCTCAAAGCCTTGCAGACAATCTCAATCAAGATTTCGGCAGCGGTCGCGCGGTGGCCGGCCATGATTTGGCGCTGACCTTGGCCGAGGCGGATGGCCTGGTGAACACCACACCGATGGGCATGAAAAAACTACCGGGCACGCCGGTGCCGGTCGAGTTGCTGCGAGCCGAATTATGGGTGGCGGAGATTGTTTATTTCCCGCTGGAAACCGAACTGCTGCGCCATTCCCGCGCGCTGGGTTGCCGGACGCTGGATGGCGGCAACATGGCGGTGTTTCAGGCAGTAAAGGCGTTTGAATTGTTCAGCGGCGTGGCGCCGGATGCCCAGCGGATGCTGGCGCATTTTCAAAGCATGAATGGTTGAAGAGCAAAAGATCGCAGCCTTCGGCAGCTCCGACAGGTTTCGTGCATGCCGGAATTTCCGCATAGACACCGACCTTTGTCGGAGCTGCCGCAGGCTGCGATCTTTTCAGGCCTGCAAATAACGCAAAACCGACTCGCAAATCATTTCCCGATGACGCTGCTTGATGCTTTCGTCCGGCAGATCAATCTGAAAAATCTCACCAAAGGTATGGCGGTTCGAGACGCGATAGAAGCAGAACGAACTGATCAGCAAATGCACATCCAACGGATCAAGCCCCGTGCGGAACAGCCCTTGCTCGGCGCCGCGACGCAGAATCTCGCCCAGTGAATCGAGGATGGTGTTGTTCATCGCCTTGATCGCATCGGAGCGCTTCACATACTCGGCGTTGTGAATGTTCTCGATGCTGACGATGCGTACGAAATCGACGTTGCGGTCATGGTGATCAAAGGTGAATTCCACCAGCCGCCTAATCGCCTCCACCGGCGCCAGCTCCGTCAGGTGCAGGCGGTTTTCCGTGCTCCGGATATCGCCGTAGAGCTTTTCCAGAACCTCGACGTAGAGCTGTTCCTTACTGCCGAAGTAGTAATAGATCATGCGTTTTGACGTATGGATGCGCTCGGCGATGGCATCGACGCGCGCCCCGGAAAGGCCTTGTTGAACGAACTCGACAATCGCCTCTTGGAGGATATTCTCGCGGGTTTTTTCCGGGTTGTTCTTGCGACTCTTGCGCGGCTCGGCAATCGGTTCGTCGGGCGCTGCGGAGAGTTCTGAAGTCATTGTCATTGCGGGCTCACGGCCATCACTGCACAGGCTGGCGATTATGAGCCGCGCCGCACAGTGAAGGAAGCCGTGCGGCAGCGGTTTGTCGGCGTGTTTACGATTTTCCTACAACTTTGCCTGACGTACGGCGCCACTTCGGGATTTGGCCATGGCCGCCAGTCGCACCGCCACGTTGGCCGCGCCATAACCGGCATAGCCGTTCTTGCGCTGAATGATCTCGAAGAAGAAGCGCCCTTCAAATGGCTCGGTGTACACGTGAAACAGCTCGCCGCCCTGTGCGTCGCGATCGTACAGCACGTTGTAATACGCCAGTTCGCTGAGGAATTCATCGTCGAAATCGAAACGCGCCGCCAAGTCATCGTAGTAATTGAGCGGGATATCCAGCAGCGGCACGCCCGCCTCTTTCGCGCGGCTGACCTGGGCAAAGATGTCGTCGCAATCGAACGCGATGTGATGCACGCCGGAACCGCGATAACTCGACAGCGCGTGTGAGATCGCGGTGTTGCGGTTCTCGGAAATGTTCAGCGGCAGGCGAATCGAACTGTCTCGACTGCGAAGCGCACGGCTCTTCACCAAGCCATAAGGATCGGGCAGGACCACTTCGTCGTCGGCTTCAAAATCCAGCAGGCTCTTGTAGAACAGCACCCAACTATCAAGGCTGTCGGCGGGCAGCGCGATGGCCATGTGATCGATGCGCTTGAGACCGCCGCTGGCTACCGCGTCGGGCAGCATATTGAAGTCGGTGCCGTAGACGTCGGCGTGCTGGTCCACCAGATAAATAAGGCTGCCGTCCGGCGCACGCACCGCGGCAAGTTCCAGTTCATTGGGGCCGACCAGCCCGCGATAGGGCTGACCTTTATAGGCCACGGCCCGGGCCAGCGCGCTGGCGCTGTCCTTGACCCGCACGGCGGTGGCGCACAGCGACGGCCCGTGGGCTTCGAAAAAACTGTGGCCGAACGAGTACGGCTCCGAGTTGAGGATCAGGTTGATATCGCCCTGGCGCAGCAGGCTGACGCTCTTTGAGCGATGCTGGCCAGCCTTGACGAAACCCAGTCGCTCCAGCCAATGGGAAAGCTTGGCGCCGAGGCTTTCGTCCACGGCGAATTCGAGAAACTCGATGCCGTTGTACTCACTGGCCTTGGGCGTTTCGAACAGAATCTCGGTATTGGCGATCGGTTGGGCTTCCTGCGCCAGACGCTCGCGGGTCTTCTCTTCGAGATACAGCAACGAGCGCAAACCGTCTGCGGCGTTGGCCCGTGGCGGTGCGGCGCGGAAACCGTCGTTGAAGATCTCCAGCGACAGCGGCCCGGTGTAGCCACTCTTGATGATCGGCGCGAGGAAGCCCGGCAAATCGAATTCGCCCTGGCCCGGGAAGCAACGGAAATGCCGGCTCCACTCCAGCACGTCCATCGCCAGGATCGGCGCGTCGGCCATCTGCACGAAGAAAATCTTGTCGCCGGGGATCTCGGCGATGGCGCTCGGGTCGCCCTTGAGCGACAGCGTATGGAAACTGTCGAGCAACACACCGAGGCTTGGATGATCGGCCTGTCGGACGATGTTCCACACCCGTTGGTACGTGTTCACGTGCCGGCCCCAGGCCAGCGCTTCATAACCAATGCGCAGACCGCGCGCACCGGCGTGTTCCGCCAGCAGGCGCAAGTCATCGACTAAAATCTGTTCATCACCGACGGAGTCGACCGAAGCGTTGCTGCACACCAGCACCAGGTCGGTGCCCAGCTCCTGCATCAGGTCGAATTTGCGCTCGGCCCGCTCCAGATTGCGCGCCAGGCGATCGCGGCGGCAGCCTTCGAAGTCGCGAAACGGTTGAAACAGCGTGATGGCGATCCCGAGATCGGCGCACATCTGTTTAATTTCCCGGGGGCTGCCGTCGTAGTAAAGAAGGTCGTTCTCGAAAATCTCGACACCGTCAAAACCGGCGGCGGCGATGGCTTCGAGTTTTTCCGGCAGGGTACCGCTCAAAGACACGGTGGCAATGGAACGCTGCATATTTCGACTCCCGGTGGTGGAGGCAATCTTGTTAGGGACATCGCACGCTGGCTCTGTGTAGGAGCTGCCGAAGCCTGCTCCTACGGAGATTGCGTTTAGCTTTGAATGAATTATTGGCCGCGAAATTCCACACAGCAATTCAAAGTGTACTACCCAGTTAGTTTTGCGTGCGATTATCGAACACAATGGCCGTTGGCGAATTGACGATTTTTTGTTCACTGCGCAACATCGTCATCACATTGCGTCCTGCCAAGAACCACCGGTCGTAGTGATTAACAAACCGTTCAACGACCCAGAACACCACATAACAAATTCAAAAACGGGTGGTACACATGATTCCTACTCAAAGCTCTCGCATGGCTCCGGCCATGAGCGCTGCAACTGGTGGCATCGGCGACAAAATCCGCGGCGCCATGGCTGTCGGCAAGACCCGCTGGGGCATGCTGGCGCTGGTGTTCTTCGCCACCACCCTGAACTACATCGACCGCGCCGCCCTCGGCGTCATGCAGCCCATCCTCGCCAAGGAAATGAGCTGGACGGCGATGGACTACGCCAACATCAACTTCTGGTTCCAGGTCGGCTACGCCATCGGCTTCGTGCTGCAAGGCCGCTTGATCGACCGGGTCGGCGTCAAGCGCGTGTTCTTCTGCGCCGTGCTGCTCTGGAGCCTGGCGACCGGCGCCCACGGCCTGGCCACTTCGGCGGTTGGCTTCATGGTCTGCAGGTTCATTCTCGGCCTCACCGAAGCCGCCAACTACCCAGCCTGCGTGAAGACCACGCGCCTGTGGTTCCCGGCCGGTGAACGCGCCGTTGCCACCGGCATTTTCAACGCCGGGACCAACGTCGGTGCGATGTTCACGCCGATGCTGCTGCCATTGATCCTGCACGTCTGGGGCTGGCAAGCCGCGTTCCTGTGCATGTCGGCACTGGGCGGAATCTGGCTGTTATTCTGGGGCCTGAAATACTTCAACCCGGAAGACCACCCGAGCGTAAAACAGTCGGAACTGGACTACATCCAGAACGAAGTCGAACCGGAGCAATCCCGCGTACCGTTCTCGAAAATCCTGCGCATGCGTGGCACCTGGGCCTTCGCCCTCGCCTACTCGATCACCGCGCCGGTGTTCTGGTTCTACCTGTACTGGCTGCCACCGTTTCTCAATCAGCAATACAACCTGGGCATCAACGTCACCCAGATGGGCATTCCGCTGATCATCATCTACCTGACCGCCGACTTCGGCAGTGTCGGCGGCGGGATCCTGTCCTCGTTTCTGATCGGTCGCGGCGTCAACCCGATCAAGGCGCGGCTGATGTCCATGTTCCTGTTCGCCTGTTGCATCATCGGCGTGATCATGGCAGCCGGCTCCAGCAACCTGTGGGTCGCAGTGTTCGCCATCTCCTTGGCCATCGGCGCGCACCAGGCCTGGACCGCCAACATCTGGAGCCTGGTGATGGACTACACGCCCAAGCACATGATGAGTACAGTGTTCGGTTTCGGCGGCATGTGTGCGGCAATTGGCGGGATGTTCATGACTCAGTTGGTCGGCCACATCCTGACCGTCACCAACAACAACTACACCGTGCTGTTCACCCTGATCCCGGCGATGTACTTCATCGCGCTGATCTGGATGTACTTCATGGCACCGCGCAAGATTCCGACCGTCACCGACTAAACCTCGGCGCATTAACTCTGTGGGAGCCAGCCTGCTGGCTCCCACAGGTATTTTCGGTGACCTTCTATTTACGGCTTTGCTGCCAGGCCGCTGCCAGGCCACTGCAGCAAATCACGGCAATGCCGATCACGGTGGTCGCCGTCGGCGTGTGGGAAAACAGCAGCCAACCCAACAGGCCGGCGAAGATGATCTGGCAATAGCTGAACGGTGCCAGCAATGCCGGTGCCGCGAGACGGAAAGCCTGGGTCAAAAACAGGTGCGCGGTCATCCCGCAAGCCCCCAACGCCAGCATCATCGCGCCATGCGCAAGGCTCGGCGTCTGCCAGAAGAACGGCACCAGCGCACTCATCACCAACGTGTTGCACAGCCCGGCGAAAAAGTTGCTGGTGGTCGGGCTGTCGATCTCGGCGAGCTTGCGCGTGAGCAATTGGTAGAAGCAGAAAAACAGCGCCGAACAGAACGGCAGCAACACCGCCGGGGTGAACAAATCACCACCAGGGTGAACGATGATCAGCACCCCGATGAAACCGAAAATAACCGCCAGCCATTGCCCGCGTGTAACTCGCTCACCCAGCAACGGCACCGACAACGCGGTGACCAGCACCGGTGCGAGGAAGTTGACCGAGGTGGCCTCGGCCAGCGGGATGTACATCAACCCGGTGGTAAAAAACAGGCTGGTGCCCAGCAGGCAAAGCGCCCGGATCAATTGCAGCAACGGCCGCTTCGTGCGCAGAACCCGCAGCCCGGATTGCGGCAGGAAAATCCCGGCCATCAGCAACGTGTGCACCACGTACCGCGCCCAGACCACCATGACGATCGGATAGAAACCGGAGAGGTATTTGGAAAAGGCGTCGTGGCTGGAAAACAGGAAGGTTGCGACAACGATCAGCAGGATCCCCTTGAAGGGCTGATTGACGCCGGAGAGCGGGGTGCTGACGGTCATGAGTATTCCTTGTACTAAAAGTCAAAAGCATCGCGGGCAAGCCTTGCTCCTACAGCTACTACGTCGGCCGCAAAATCTGGCGCAACTCAAAAACCGTAGGAGCAAGGCTTGCCCGCGATAGGTGCGCAGCACCGCTTACATCCGCGCCAACAACTCCCTGGTTTTATCCAAAGCCATCTGCGCCCGGTCCAACCCGCTCACACCCTGCTCCAGCAGATGCACGGTGGGAATCTCCAGGCTCAAGGGAATGTTAGCCGGTAAACACCGCAACAACCCCGGCAGGTCGCAGTCGCCGTCGCCGGGAAAACGCCGTTCGTTACGGGCCTGACGCAAGATCTCGGCCATGTCTGCCGGTCGCGGCCCGGCAACGTCGCACAACTGCGCATACCGTAACCGCGAAGGGGCGACGCTGACCAGATCTTCCAGTTGCGACCCGGAACGATCGAAGTGAAATGCGTCCACCAGCACCCCGCCATTTTCCCGCCCGGCGTTCTCGACGATCCGCACCGCCTGCTGCAAATTGCGCGCATCGGTCCAAGGCATGAACTCCAGATGCGGATGCAGTTCGTAAGGTGCCGCCAGATCACACAGCCGGGCGAAATTTTCCGTCAGCCGTTGCTCGTCGGAATCGTTACCGGCCACCAGCAACTCACTGGCACCGAATTCGGCGCCGACCGCCAGAATTTTCTCGAAGTCGGCGACAACGGTGTCCGGTTTCAGACGCAGGATTTCAACATCCAGCACACGAATGCCGGTGTCGCGCAGACGGGCCAGGGTCTGACGGCGCAAATCCCCATCGGCGACCAAGGCAAAATGGTGTTCCTCGGGGATTGCCGGCACCAGCCGCAAACCGACGTGGCTGTAACCGGCCCGCGCCGCGACCTCGACCATCTCGGGCGGTGACAGCTCCAGCACCGTCAGACTGGCGAGGGAAAAGATTCGTTCGCTCATGGTCAGTCCTCGATCAACGACGGTGCGCACGCGCGACCGGTTTCGGCGGCTTCGCGGATGGCTTCGATCAGCGCCAATGTGCGGGCAGCATCGGCAGCGCTCACCAGCGGCTCGACCTCCCGACGCGCAACGCGCACGAAATGCTGCAACTGCAAACGCAGGGCTTCATCGGCGCTGAATGTTTCCTCAGTCGCCTGCAATGGTTGATGCCAGCCGCCATCGACCTCGTTGTAGTGCCAGCGTTTGAGCTGCGGGATGCTCAGCGCCCCGCCGGTCCCGGCCAGCAAATAACACGGCTGATCGGCCTGGCGCGGATACACCGGGTTCTCTCCCGAATCCAGCTCCCAACTCCACGGCGCCGCCACCGCATCGGAGCCGGTCAGGCTGCCCAGTGCACCGTTGTCGAATTGCAGCAGCACCGCCGCGCAATCCTCGTTGGCAAACCCGCGTATCGCGTTGCTGGTAATGGCCTGCACCTGACGCACTTCACCGCACAAATGCCGCAGCAGATCGAGGTCGTGGATCAGGTTGGTCAACAACATCCCCGCGCCGGACTCACGGCGCCATGGTGTCTCGAAATAACTGTCGGGTTTGCGTAATTGCCAGAGCGCCGTGACCGTAGTTAACCGCCCCAGCGCGCCGCTGCGGACAAGTTCATGGGCGCGAACGATCAACGGATTATGGCGACGATGATGGCCGACCAGCACCGGAACGCCGCTCGCCTTCGAGGCAGCCACCAGCTCACGGGCCTCATCGAGGTGCACACCCACCGGTTTTTCCAGCAACACCGGCACGCCCGCCGCCAAACAGTCGAGCGCAGTGCTGACATGCAAGGTATTGGGGTTGGCGACGATGACGGCGTCTGGCTTCACCTGCTCCAGCATCTGACGGTGATCAGAGAAATACCTCACGCCCCATTCCGTCGCCAGGCCGGCGGCTTGCGGCCCGGGATCGGCCACCGCACACAGGGTCGCCTCCGTCAGGGTTTTCAGATGCTGGTAATGCTGCTGGCCCATGTTGCCAGCGCCGATCAGCGCAATTCGAAGGGGCGAAATCAAGATGCGGTCCTCTTGTGGTTCTTGTTGGAAGAATGACTTCCATTAATTTAGAACCGAGTTCCACAATCTTACACAGACCGATACTGAAAGTGTTCGAATAGCGCACAGCTTCTCAAATTGAACACCGTTCAAAATGTGCGAGCTTGCTCGCGATGAGGGACTTAAATCCAACATCTTCATTGGCTGATAATCCGCAATCGCGAGCAAGCTCGCTCCCACAGGGATTTGCGTTAGCTCAGACAAATAACTCCGACGCCAGACTCGCCGCACTCAACTCCGCGGTAAACGCCAACAACAACGGCGCCAACTCGTGCAACCGCGCGCCCGGCATCCGTGCACTCGGCCCGGCAATGCTGAGCACGCCAATCACCCGACCATCCCCCGGATGACGCACCACCGCTGCAATCGCCGAGGTGCCCACCGCCGAGCTTTCCTCGACACAGGCATAACCCTGCTCCCGCGCCAGACGCAGGCGTTCAAGCAGTTCGATGTTGGAACGCGGTGCATTCGGCCCCAGCTCCAGCGGCCGGTCCGCCGCCTGGCGCTCCACCAGCGACAAGGCCTCGGCATCGCTCATGCACGCCAGCCAGGCATGGCCCGAAGCGGTGTAGAACAGTGGCGCATCGCGGCCCATGTCCGGGTCGTAACGCAGGCCGGAACGGGCGCCCTGAGACTTGGCGATCCAGGTCTGCCGCTCGCCCTCGATTACGCCAAGACGCACCAGTTCACCGGTTTCCTGAGCCAGCCGATCAAGCACCGGCTGCACGATATCGGCGCCGCTGCTCGACAGATAACGGAACCCCATCGCCACCAGTTTGGTCGACAAGTGATATCGCAGGTTCTCCGGATTCTGCCGCACGTAGCCCAACCGGATCAGCTCGGCGAGCAGTCGGTGAGTGGCACTTTTGGGGATGTCCAATTGCTCCGCCAGCGTCTGCATCGGCAGCCCGCGAGGGTCGCTGGTGAGGCTTTCGAGCACACTGAAAACACGTTCGATCTGACTGCCGGCCATGGGAGTTTCCACGCTAAATTTGCTCGATTCTAGAAGACAACCCGGCAAATGCGAAATCTGGAACTGTGCGTCCGATAACCGCCCGTTTTAAGCGACGCTCGCTTGCCTGCTCCGATGTGCCTCTTATATTTTCTGGAATCAGATTCCACAACAACTAAAACACCGGAGCCCAAACAATGCCTGCCGAAGCGCATTTTCTTCCCGACATTGACTGCGATGTGCTTGTCGTCGGCTCCGGTGCGGCCGGGTTGTCGGCAGCCGTGACCGCAGCGTGGCATGGCCTCAAAGTCATCGTGGTGGAAAAGGACCCGGTATTTGGCGGCGCGACGGCGTGGTCCGGTGGCTGGGCCTGGGTGCCGTGCAATCCTCTGGCACGACGCGCCGGCATCGTCGAAGACGTGGAGCAACCGCGCACCTACCTCAAACACGAATTGGGCGAACATTACGATCCGGCGATGATCGATGCCTTCCTCGAAGCCGCTCCACGAATGGTCGCGTTTTTTGAACAGCACACCTCACTGCAATTCGCCGACGGCAATGCGATTGCCGACATTCATGGCGACACGCCAGGCGCCGGCACCGGTGGGCGCTCGGTGATCGCCGCGCCATACGACGCACGAAAAGTCGGCAAACTGCTCAAGCGTCTTCGCAAAACCATGCGGGAAACGTCCTTCATGGGCATGCCGATCATGGCGGGCGCGGACCTCACGGCGTTTCTCAACCTGACCCGTTCACTGTCGGCGGCCGTGCATGTCACTCGGCGATTTACCCGCCATCTATTCGATCTCGTGGTGCATGGCCGGGCGATGCAACTGGTCAACGGCGTGGCGTTGGTGGCGCGCCTGGCGAAATCCGCCGACGACCTCGGCGTGTTGCTCTGGGACTCGGCGCCGGTTACGGAACTGCTGCGCGAAAACAAAAAGGTTCGCGGCGCCGTGATCAGCACCGCCAAAGGCTCGGTGCGCATCCATGCAAGCAAGGCCGTAGTGCTCGCGGCCGGTGGTTTCGCCAACGACATCGAACGGCGCAAAGCGCTGTTCCAGCGTACGCCGACCGGGCATGAGCATTTGGCCTTGCCGCCACTCGGCGTGTCCGGTGATGGCTTGCGATTGGGTGAAAGCGTCGGCGCCCAAGTGAATGCAAACATGCTGTCCCCCGTCGCCTGGGCGCCGGTTTCGCAGGTGCCGCACAGCGACGGCAGCATCGGCCATTTCCCGCACATCATCGAACGCGGCAAACCCGGAATTATCGGCGTGCTGAGCAACGGTCAGCGCTTCGTCAACGAAGCCAACGGCTACTACGATTACGTGACGGCCATGGTTGCCGCCGCCCCGCCGGGTGAAGACGTCGCTTCCTGGCTGATTTGCAGTCACCGTTTTCAGCGACGTTATGGTTTGGGGATCTCTCGGCCATTTCCCGTACCGCTGTCATCCTTTATCCGCAGCGGCTATCTGAAAACCGGCAATACCCTTGAGGAATTGGCATCGGTCTGCGGCATCGATCCGCTCGGCTTGCGCAGCACCGTGTCGGACTACAACCGCCATGCACGCAACGGCGAAGATCCGCAATTCGGACGCGGCTCGACACCCTACAACCGCAAACAGGGTGATGCGCTGCAACAACCCAATCCCTGCGTCGCGCCGATCGAGCAAGGACCGTTTTATGCGGTGAAGGTCCAGCCCGGCTGCTTCGGCACTTTCGCCGGGCTCAAGGTCAACCAACACGCCCAGGTTCTCGACGACTCGGGCCACGCCATCGCCGGGCTATATGCGGCGGGCGGCGACATGGCCAGCATCATGGGCGGCCACTACCCCGCCGGCGGCATCAATATCGGCCCGGCGCTGACCTTCGGCTACATCGCCGCCCGCCACATCGCAGGCGTCACTGCTTATGAAAAGGAGATCGACCATGCAGCACATCGTTAACGCTCAGGGTTTGAACATGCCGAAACTCGGCCTCGGCACCTGGCCGATGCTCGGTGAAGAATGCACCCGCGCGGTGGAACAGGCGCTGGCGCTGGGCTATCGGCACATCGACACGGCGGCGGCCTACAACAACGAGGACGCAGTCGGTCAGGCCCTGGTGAACAGTCCGATACCCCGCGAGCAGATCCACGTCACCACCAAGGTCTGGTGGGATCAACTGCAACCCGATGCGATGCGCCATTCCATGGATCGCAGCCTTGAAGCCTTGCGCAGCGATTACGTCGACCTGTTCATGATCCATTGGCCCAGCACCGATTGGGATCTGCCGCGCACGATTGAAACGTTGGTGTCGTTCAAGGAACAAGGCCTGGCACGCAACATCGGCGTGGCGAATTTTCCACTGCCCCTGCTGCGCAAAGTCGTCGAGGAACTGGGTGCGCCGCTGTCAGCGATTCAGGTCGAGTACCACGTTCTGCTCGGACAAAACGCACTGCTGAACTACGCCCGTCAACACGATCTGGCGTTGACGGCCTACACGCCACTGGCGCGCAACAAGGTGTCGGACGTTCCGGCAATCCAGCAGATCGCCGCCAAACACGGGGTATTGCCAACCCAGGTCGCGCTGAAATGGTTGCTCGATCAACCATACGTAGCAGCGATCCCCAAAGCCAGCAGCAAAGCCAACCAACTCGCGAACCTGGCGGCACTCAAGGTCAATCTCGATGATCAGGATCGCGCCTTGATCGCCAGCCTGTCCAAGCGCGAACGTCAGGTCAGCCCGGACTTTGCGCCGGTGTGGGATGCGTTCGACGCATAACCCGCAGGACCGGCGATCGCCCTCTCGAGAAAAACCCGGCGCCGGACGGAATTCGATGGGTTATCCGCGTTCAATACAAGCCTGAATCGTTCTCGGCAGCCGTCACGGGTTGCCGGGAATAGTTGCGTGCGTGGCAAAAGCCGGACGACCGGACTGGCGCCGCTCCCACTTGGCAGCAACACTCATCGCACGGACAACCAGAGGATTCCCACATGCTATGGAAAAAAGGCCGACGCAGCGACAACGTGGTCGATGCCCGTGGCGATGATGTCGGCGGCGGTGGCGGCGGGATGCGCTTTGGTGGCGGCAAAGGTCTGAGCCTTACAGCGATCCTGTTGATCGTCGGGATCGGCTGGATCACTGGCCAGGACCCGATGCAAATCCTCGGGCAACTGACCGGCCAAATGGACCAATCCGCACCCACCACAACTCAGACCCGCAAGGCGCCACCGGCCAATGACGAAGGCGCCGAATTCGTCCGCTCGATCCTTGGCGACACCGAAGACACCTGGCGTCAGATTTTCCAGCAGGGCGGCCGGCAATATAAAGACCCGACGCTGGTGCTGTTCAGCAATCGGGTGAATTCGGCCTGCGGTCTGGCGACCTCGGCGACCGGTCCGTTCTATTGCCCGGCAGACCAGAAGGTTTATCTGGACATGGCGTTTTTCCAGGAGATGTCGCAACGCTTTTCCGCCGCCGGCGACTTCGCCCAGGCCTACGTGATCGCTCACGAAGTCGGACACCATGTGCAGACTTTGCTCGGCGTCTCCGCGAAAATTCAGACAGCCCGCCAGCAGGGCCGGCAGATGGAAGGCGACGGCGGTTTGCTGGTGCGTCAGGAATTGCAGGCTGATTGTCTGGCCGGGGTCTGGGCCAACAATGCGCAGCAGCGATTGAACTGGCTGGAACCGGGCGACATCGAAGAAGCACTGAATGCGGCGAACGCCATCGGCGACGATCGTTTGCAGCAACAGGGTCAGGGCCGCGTGGTGCCGGACTCGTTTACCCATGGTACGTCAGCGCAACGGGTGCGCTGGTTCAAAACCGGATTCGCCCAGGGCCAGGTTGGCCAGTGCGATACCTTTGCGGCGAAAAATCTGTAAATGAAGAAGTGGTTGTTGGTTTTGCTGTTCACTTGCGCAACGTCCCAGGCCCAAGAGCATGGGGTCAAAGAGCTCAGTCCCGGGCGCCTGCTGTTGAAGTCGGGTGAAATAGCGGTAGGCATCAGTCCCGCTCCGGCAAAAATCGAGCGTGTGTTGATCATCGTCCATGGTCGGTTACGCAATGCGCAAACCTATCTCCACAGCGGCGAGCAGGCAGCGCAACTGGCCGGGCAAAGCGATACGACCTTGGTGATCGCCCCGCAATTCCTCAATGAATCCGACGTCGCGCTGCACCCGGTAGCCGACACCGTTTTGCGCTGGCAAGGCAACGAGTGGATGGCCGGCGGCGAATCCACCGCGCCGTTTCGTCTGAGTTCCTACGAGGCACTGGACGAAATCATCGCGCGGTTGGGTGATCGTCAGCAGTTTCCGGATGTGAAGCAAATCGTCATCGCCGGGCACTCGGGTGGCGCTCAAGTGGTACAGCGCTACGCTTTGCTGGGCCACGATCAATCGGCCCTGGAAGCCGCAGGCGTAAAGCTGCGCTACGTGATTGCCAATCCTTCTTCCTATGCATATTTCGATGAACGTCGCCCTGTGGCTTTCAACCATGCCGCGTGTCCGGACTTCAATCGCTGGAAGTACGGGCTGACAGATTTGCCCGCCTACGCCGAAGTACAAAGCGCTACGCAGTTGCAGGAAAAATACCTCAAGCGCGACGTCGTTTATCTACTCGGGCAACAGGACATCGACCCGAACCATCCGGCGCTGGATAAAAGTTGTGAAGCAAAAGCTCAAGGCCCGTATCGATTGGCCCGTGGGCGGTTTTACTTCGATTACCTGAAGCGGCTGCAACCGCAAGGGTTGAATCAGCAGCTGATTGAAGTGCCCGGGGTTGGGCATAACGGCGATGGGATGTTTACTTCGCCGGAGGGGCAGAAGGCGTTGTTTCAGTAACCGCAAAAAGATCACAGCCTTCGGCAGCTCCTACAAGGTGTACTCGATTCCCCTGTAGGAGCTGCCGAAGGCTGCGATGTTTTGACCTTAATAAATCAAGCCGAGAGCATCCGCTGCAACTCGACACAATCCGCCGCATGCCAATCCGTCAGCTCCGGCCACGGATTATCCGGCAGGTTCACCAGCACCGTCCGCGCCCCTGCCGCCCGACCACAATCCAGATCGAAGCGATAATCACCGACCATCACCATTTCGCTGGTCGGCACATTCCAGGCTTCGGCCAGTTTCAACAACCCACCGGGATGCGGCTTTGGCGGTGCTTCATCACGACCGAGCACATCCTCCACCGCGAAGCAGTCCGCCAGGCCGATCGCCTCCAGCGTGACATGCGCCAGCTCGCGAGCATTGCGCGTAAGAATGCCCAGGCGATAACCACGCCCAGCCAATTCACGCACCAGTTCGACGGCGCCCACGGCCGGTTTCGAACCCAGCGCCAGATCCCGCTCATGCTCCAGCAGCCACGCATGTTTGGCCGCCGCTTCATCGGCCGGCAGCGCGGCGAGGTGAGTGAGAATGTCGTCTTCAGCCGGGATCGCCAACGCCACGCGAATGGCCGCGAAGTCATGCACGGCGACGGTCAGGGTGCCGTCCATGTCGAACACCCAGTGGCGCACATCGCTCAGGCTCATGCCCAATCCTTGCGATGGCGGATCAGGCCTTCCTGCGTGACCGAAGCCACCAGTTGCCCGGCGCGGTTAAACACGCTGCCACGGTTGAACCCGCGCGAATTGCCCGCCCACGGGCTGTCCATCGCGTACAGCAACCAGTCATCGGCACGCAGGTTGGCGTGGAACCACAGCGCGTGGTCGAGGCTGGCGACCTGCATATCCTTGTGCCAGACCGATTTGCCATGAGGTTGCATCGAGGTGACGAGCAAGCCGAAATCCGAGGCATAGGCCAGCAGGTATTTGTGCAGCGCCGGGGAGTCGATCAGGGCACCGTCGGCGCGAAACCAGACGTACTTGATCGGGTCGGAAGGTAGCGGGTTGTAGGGGTCTTTCTCGGTAATCGGGCGGAATTCGATCGGCTTCGGGCACAGCAGTTTTTCACGCATGTGCTCGGGGATCAGGTGCGCACGCTGCTGGGTGATTTCCAACTCAGACGGCAGGTTTTCCGGGCCGACCACTTGCGGCATTTCGGTCTGGTGCTCGAAACCTTGTTCGTCGTACTGGAACGAGGCGCTGCACGTGAAGATCGGGTGGCCCTTCTGGATCGCGGTCACCCGGCGCGTGCTGAAACTGCCGCCGTCGCGCACGCGGTCAACGGAATACACCACGGGCAACTTGGCGTCGCCGGGACGCAAAAAGTAACCGTGCATCGAATGCACATGACGCGCCTCTTCCACCGTCTGACTGGCCGCCGACAGCGACTGACCGAGCACCTGGCCACCGAACAGCTGGCGAAATCCCAGGTCCTGGCTGCGGCCACGGAACAGGTTTTCTTCGATAGGTTCCAGGCTCAGCAGGTCGACCAGATCATCCAACACTTGGCTCATTCAGACTCTCCTCACACAACGCAATGCCGCGCAGTCTTGGCTGCGTCGGTCGATTCAATTTCTGGCCCGTGCCATCATGAGGGCCATTGTAAACGTCCGTGCCAGGTTATCCATGCAAGGTTTGCAGCCATTGTTCACGGCTGATGCGGTACAGCACGTGATGACGCAGGGGATGACCGACAGCGAGCTTCGGGTGCTCGAAGTCATCGGCCGGATCGTGATGCATGCCAATCGCCTGCATGACTTTCTGCGACGGCAAGTTGCTGTCGGCCGTGAATGACACGACTTCGTTCACCGCCAAACGGTCAAACCCGCAGCGCAGAGCGGTCCACGCGGCTTCACTGGCATAGCCCAGGCCCCAGTGTTCCCGCGCCAGGCGCCAGCCGATCTCGATGGCCGGGGTGAAAGGCGCGTCGAAACCGACCACGCCGAGCCCGGTAAAACCGATGAACTGGCCCGTATCCTTTCGTTCCAGCGCCCAGAGACCATAACCGTGCTCGGCAAAATGACCACGGACTCGCCCGATCAATGAAGCGCTTTCCAGTCGGCTCAAGGGCGCCGGAAAATAGCGCATGACCTGCGGATCAGCGCACATCGCGGCAAACTCCGGCAAATCCTCATCGCGCCATTGCCGCAACAGCAGTCGCGCGCTCGCCAGTTCCAGTATCGGCTCCATCGTGCCCCTCCCCCATTTCCATGCTGCAAGTCTACAACGCTGGTAGGATCCGTCTCTCATTCCTATCCGAAATCACCATGCCGCTGCCGCTGATTTATCACGAAGACTACAGCCCCGAGTTTCCGGCGGATCATCGCTTTCCGATGGACAAGTTTCGACTGTTGCGCGATCACCTGGTGGACAGCGGCCTGACGAGTGACGCTGATTTGCTGCGCCCGCAACTGTGCCCCGCAGAGATTCTCGCCCTCGCCCATGACCCTTCGTATATCGAACGCTACATGAGTGGCGAGTTGTCCCGCGAGGATCAACGACGCCTCGGGCTACCCTGGAGCGAAGCCCTGGCGCGGCGCACGGTGCGGGCGGTCGGTGGTTCGCTGCTGGCGGCCGAGCAGGCGCTGGAACATGGGCTGGCCTGTCACCTGGCTGGCGGCACTCACCATGCGCATTACGACTACCCGGCCGGATTCTGCATCTTCAACGACCTGGCAGTGATCAGCCATTTCATGCTGCAAAGCGGTCGTGTGAATCGGGTGCTGATCTTCGATTGCGACGTGCATCAGGGCGACGGGACTGCACGGATTCTGCACAACACCCCGGAAGCCATCACCGTTTCCCTGCATTGCGAAAAGAATTTTCCTGCACGCAAAGCCGAAAGCGACTGGGACATTCCGCTGCCCAACGGCATGGGCGATGCTGACTACCTGAAGGTGGTGGACGATGCGCTCAACTATCTGTTGCCGCTCTACCAGCCGGACCTGGTGCTGTACGACGCCGGGGTCGATGTGCACAAGGACGACGCCCTCGGTTACCTGAAGCTGACAGACGAAGGCGTCGCCGCCCGCGATGAAAGCGTAATGCGCCATTGCCTGGGTCGGGATATTCCGGTGGTCGGCGTGATTGGCGGCGGCTACAGCAAGGACCGTCATGCCTTGGCCCGGCGTCACGGCATCCTCCATCACAGCGCGCAACGCGTCTGGCAGTCATCAGGTTGTCACTGACCTGTGGATGCTTTACCCACAATGCCTGTGGAACCGCCTGTGGATAACCTGAGTGAAAGGGACTACAGCCCACGCTGCGTATAGGCTACAGACCACTGATTGTTTTTTAACCAGCATTGGCAAACACCACTGAACCCTGTGGGAGCGGGCTTGCCCGCGATGAGGCCGGCACATCTACATCTTTGTTGACTGACAGTCCGCTATCGCGGGCAAGCCCGCTCCCACAGTAATCGTGTACTGCTAGAATGCGCGCCAAATCCGCCACACCGCAGCTTCTACCATGACTCAGCCGAGCACCTCCCTCCCCCCTCAAGTCGCCATCATCGGCGGCGGCCCCGCTGGCCTGATGGCCGCGGAAGTGTTGAGCCAGGCCGGGATCAAGGTCGACCTGTACGACGGCATGCCCTCGGTAGGAAGGAAATTTCTGCTCGCCGGAGTCGGCGGCATGAACATCACCCATTCCGAAGCCTACCCCGCGTTCCTCTCGCGCTACGCCGAACGGGCGCCGCAAATCGCCCCGCTGCTGCGCGGCTTTGGCGCCGATGCGTTGTGCCAGTGGATTCATGAACTGGGCATCGAAACCTTCGTCGGCAGCTCCGGCCGTGTATTCCCGACCGACATGAAAGCCGCGCCGCTGTTACGCGCCTGGCTCAAGCGCCTGCGCGACAGCGGCGTAGTTATCCACACCCGCCACCGCTGGCTTGGCTGGGATGAACAAGGTGACTTGCGCATCGCCCGCCCCGAAGGCGAAAAAACCGTACACGCCGACGCCACCCTGCTCGCCCTCGGTGGCGGCAGTTGGTCGCGCCTTGGCTCGGACGGCGCATGGATGCTGCCACTGGAGCAACGCGGTGTAGGACTGGCGCCGTTACAGCCGAGTAATTGCGGCTTCGAGGTGCAGGCCTGGAGCGAGTTGATGGTCAGCAAATTCGCTGGCGCCCCGCTGAAAAATATCGCCATCGGCCTCAACGACGACGTGCCACGGCTTGGCGAGTGCGTAATCACTGCCACCGGCATTGAAGGCAGTTTAATTTACGCGTTGTCGGCATCGATTCGCGAAGCAATCAATCTGCACGGATCGGCCACGATTCATATCGATCTCCTGCCCGGCAGGCCTGTGGATAAAGTTCAGGCTGCATTGAGCAAACCTCGGGGTTCGCGCTCCATGGCCAAGCACCTGCACAGTCAGTTGGGCATCGATGGCGTGAAAGCGGCGTTGTTGCGGGAGTTGACCACTGCCGACACCTTCACCGATCCGGCCCTGCTGGCCAAAGCGATCAAGGCGTTGCCGCTGACACTGGTGAAAACCCGTCCACTGGACGAAGCCATCAGCAGCGCGGGTGGCGTGTTGTTCGAAGCGATGGATGAGCACTTGATGCTCAAGCAACTGCCGGGCGTGTTCTGCGCGGGAGAGATGCTGGACTGGGAAGCGCCGACGGGCGGCTATCTGCTGACCGCGTGTTTCGCCAGTGGGCGCGCGGCGGGGTTGGGGATGGTGGATTGGCTTAGGGGCTGCCGCAAGTTATAAGCGGCAAGCTGCAAGCCAGCGGCTCTAACTTGCCGCTTGTAGCTTGTAGCTTGCCGCTTGCCGCTGCTTCTTCAAGGCTTACGCTTACGCGGCCCAGTATTGAACACCGGCACTTTTCGCACAGGCTTGATCGAAGGTTCCACCGGCGCAGCTTCCCCGCTATCCACCCACTTACCCAGATTGCGCTTACCGCCGCCGCCACCAGACGCCTTTGGCTTCTTCGGTTTTTTCGGCTTCTTGACGACCTGGCCACTGGCATCGGTGTCCGGCACGCGGTGCTCGGGTTCGAAGTCCGGCTCGCTCTGACGCTTCAAGGTCTGGCGGGTCAGCATCTCGATGGCCGACAGCAAATTCACTTCATCGGCGCACACCAAGGAAATCGCCTCGCCGGTCGAGCCCGCGCGGCCGGTACGACCGATGCGGTGGATGTAATCCTCGGCCACGATTGGCAGGTCGAAGTTGACCACCAACGGCAAGTCTTCGATGTCCAGGCCACGGGCTGCGACGTCGGTGGCGACCAGGATCTGCACTTCACTGGCCTTGAAACGGTCCAGTGCGCGTTGACGGGTTGCCTGGGGTTTGTCGCCGTGGATGCCGTCGGCGTTGATGCCCAGGCCCTGGAGTTTTTCCACCAGCGCGTCCACGCCGTTACGGGTCTTGGCGAACACCAGCACTTGCTTCCACTTGCCCTTGCGCATCAGGTGCACGAACAGTTCCGGCTTGCGCTTCTTGTCCACCGTCACGATCCATTGCTTGACCGTATTGGCCGCCACGTTGCGCGGGCTCACTTCGACCGTCAGCGGATCGTTGAGCATCTGCCCGGCCAGCAGGCGGATGTCATCGGAGAAAGTCGCGGAGAACAACAGCGTCTGACGTTTCTTCGGCAGCGCGCGGTAAATGTTCGCCAGCTCTTCGGAAAAGCCCAGGTCGAGCATGCGGTCGGCTTCGTCCAGCACCAGGGTTTGCAGCTGGTTGAACTTCAGCGCGTTCTGGCGGAACAGGTCGAGCAAACGGCCCGGGGTCGCCACCAGCAGGTCGACGCCGCTGCGCAGCTTCATCATTTGCGGGTTGATGCTGACGCCGCCGTACACCGCGTAGGTGCGCAACGGCAGGTTTTCGGCGTACTGGCGCACGGCTTCGTGAACTTGCTCGGCCAGTTCGCGGGTCGGTACCAGGATCAGTGCGCGCACAGAGTTGGCGGTGACTTTCGGCCCTTCCATGGCCAGCAGTTGCAGCAGCGGCAAGGCGAAACCGGCGGTCTTGCCAGTACCGGTCTGGGCGGCGGCCATCAAGTCGCGACCGGCCAGCACCGCCGGAATGGCTTGCGCCTGAACCGGCGTCGGAGTCTGGTAGCCGAGCGTCTCGAGGGAGCGCAGCAAGGGTTCGATCAGGCCAAGGGTGGCGAAAGTCATGGGAATACCGTAGGAAAATTCAGCGCAGTTGTGCAAACGAGTGTGCAATGCCGCGCAGTTTACCCTAATTCACACGGGATTCTGTCGGCACGACCTTCACCGTCGGCAGCGTCGGTGCACGGCGCCACTGCGGTAGGCCAATCAGCACCACGGCGCTGATGATCACGGCCATCGCCAAAGCTTCTTCGATGCCAATGGTCTCGCCGACGAACACGATCCCCAGCAACACCGCCACCGCCGGGTTGACGTAGGCATAACTGGTCGCGGCCGCCGGACGCACGTGTTTCAACAGGTACATGTAGGCGTTGAAGGCGATGATCGAACCGAACACGGTCAGGTACGCCAGCGCGGCCCAGCCTTCGATTGGCGGGATTTTTTCCAGGTGTTCACCGCTCACGGCGCTGGCGATCAGCAACACCACGCCACCCACCAGCATTTCCACGGCACTGGCCATCGCGCCTTGCGGCAACGGCAAGTGCTTGCTCCACACCGAGCCGAAGGCCCAGGTTGCCGCCGCAAATATCAGCAACGCCGCCCCCAACGGGCTCGACTGCAGGTTGGAGCCGAGGTTGAGCATGGCGATACCAATCAGCCCGAGCACAATCCCGGCCCATTCGAGACGGGTATTACGCGCGCCCCAGAAATATCCACAGAGCAAGGTAAACAATGGCACCGTCGCCACCGCCAACGCCGCCACTCCGGAAGCCACGCCCGTGTGCTCGGCCACGCTGACCGCGCCGTTGCCGCACGCCAGCAGCAAAATCCCGATGATCCCCGCGGCTTTCCATTGCGCCCAGGTCGGCGCCGGCGCCCCGCGCCAGCGCAGGAAGGCGTACATCAAGGTCCCGGCAATCACGAAGCGAATGCCCGCCAGCAGCAACGGCGGCCAGTACTCCACGCCGATGCGGATCACCAGATAGGTCGAACCCCAAATCACGTACAAGGCGAAAAAGGCAGCGATCAAGGGTAAGGGAAAGCGACGAAGGCCAGACATGAGGGCAGCTCACAGGCAAGGACAAGTGAACGGCTATTCTAAAAAGGCCAGCGCCATAAAATAAGTTACAAAACCTGTTTAAAGCGCCGGTACACTTTTCAAAACACGGAGTTCAGCGCTATAAACCGTGCTTTCGAAAGTTGGTCATTTTTCAGGAGTCATCCGATGGATAAGTACGACCGCATGCTGCTCAGCGCGCTGCTGGAAAACGGTCGCGCGTCCTACGCGGATCTCGCGCGCAAGGTCAACCTGTCTGCCCCGGCCGTGGCCGAGCGCGTGGCCAAGCTCGAAACCAGCGGCGTGATCACCGGCTATCAGGCGAAAGTTGATATGGCCAAGCTCGGCCTGCCGATCCAGTGCGTGATCGAACTGCGCCTGAACCAGCACGGCAACCAAAAGGCCTACGACGACCTGATCAAAATCCCGCAATTGACCGAGTGCCATCGGGTGACCGGCGATCCGTGCGTGATCATGCAAGCGGCGGTGGGTTCGATGCCTGAGTTGGAAGAGTTGATCAACCGGATTGCCACGTTCGGGTTCAGCAAGACGTCGATTGTGTTGTCGAGCGCGATAGAGAAACGCGTGCCGTTGGGGCACATCGAAAGCAACGGCAAATAGCACTGCTGTAGGCCTGTAGGAGCTGTCGAGTGCAACGAGGCTGCGATCTTTTGATCTTGATCTTAAAAAATCAAAGTCAAAAGATCGCAGCCTCGTTTCACTCGACAGCTCCTACAAGGGATTTGTGGGGTGCTTGAAATCAGCGATAACGCTGGAGGTGTTCGGTTACTTTGGCTGCCGGCACTTTCTGCAACTTGCACAGCAAATCATGAGACAGCTCGCGCAATCCGTGCTTGTGCCGCAGCTCTTCGGCCAGATGCGCCGTCAGGTTGGCCGCCATCTCGGCATCGGCCATCGCCCGGTGAGCCTTGCCGGTGTGCGGCAGGTTGGCGAAGGTGGTGAGGGTGCCGAGTTTGTGGTTCGGCGCGGCGGGCATCAGGCGTCGGGCCAGCAATAGCGAGCACGCGAAATTCTGCAACCGGGTGCGTTTGATCCGCCCCAGTTCAAAGTCCCAGAACTTCTGGTCGAACGCAGCGTTGTGCGCCAGCAATGGTGTGATGCCGACGAATTCGTTGACTTCGTTCATTACCTGCTCGGCCGATGGCGCGGTGCGCAACATGGCGTTGCTGATGCCGGTGAGTTGTTCGATGAAGGCCGGGACGCGCACGCCGGCGTTCATCAGGCTCTGGTAACGCTCGACGATGCGCCCCTGTTCGAGAATCACCACGGCGATTTCCGTGGCCCGGCAGCTGCTGCTCGGGGAGATTCCGGTGGTTTCAAAGTCGATGACTGCTATGCGTTCCAAACCTGTTTCAACTCCGTAAAAATCAATTCTTGAGCAGCAACGCGCCTTCGATCGGCACGTAGCGGCTGGCGGCGCGGATCAGCGAGTTGGCGGTCAGGCCCGGCACGCCGTAGGCGACTGCTTGCACGCCGTGTTTGCTGATGATGCGTTCGAGCAGCATGTCGAAATCGCCATCACCGGAGGCCAGGACGATTTCGTCGACGTGATCGGCGGCGTCCATGATGTCGAGGGTAATGCCCACGTCCCAGTCGCCCTTGGCCGAGCCATCGCTGCGCTGGATGTAGGGTTTGAGCTTCACGGTAAAACCGAGGTTGCGCAGGATCTGCTGGAACTGCTGCTGTTTGCTGTCGCCGCGATCGATGGCGTAGGCATAGGCTTCGACGATCTCGCCCTGTTTACTGATGTCAGCCCACAGCGCGGCGTAGTTGAAGTGACAACCATAAGCCTGACGCACGGTGTAGTAGAGGTTTTGGACGTCGGCGAACACTGCGATTTTTTTCACCGGTTTTCCTCAAGGCTGAATCAGGCCCCAGGCCCGAAAAGTCGCCCAGTATGCCAGCCTCAAGGAATGTTCCGCGAATAATCGGCCCGGAGCGCAGGCGCGCTCCGGACGAATGGCGGGTCAGACGAAGGAATCGTCGTCGCCACCGAAGAACGATGAACTGTCATCGCTGTAGTCGGCGTCGGTGAAACCGCCCTGGTCATTGCCGTAGGAATCATTGCCGGCCACACGCTGGTCATCGCCCCAGTCGTTGTTGCCCTGGTCGTTGACCTGGGCCGGTTGCTCCTTGATGACTTCGACGATTTCTTCCGGTTGCTGATTGTGATGGAACAGGCTGCTGATGCCCTGCGCCAGCATCACGCCACCTGCCACACCGGCCGCGGTTTTCAGCGCGCCACCGAGAAAACCGCTGCCCGCCGCTGCCGGAGCCTGTTGCTGGGGTGCATAACCCTGTTGCGGGAAGTTTTGCTGCGGTGCACCGAAATTCTGTTGTGGTGGCTGCGAATTGAACGAAGCCCGCCCTGGTTCACGCCAGCCGCCGCTCGATGGCGGCGCACTCTGGGTCGGCGCGGGTTGCGGATCACGACTGCCACCAAAGATGCTCGATAGAAAACCACTGCTGCTCGGCGCCGGAGCCGCCGTTTGCGCCTTGGCCTGTTGCAGTTCGGCCTGCAATTGCTGGACTTGCGCCGTCAGTTGTTTGTTCTGCTCGTCGAGGCTCTTGATCGCCGCCTCTTGCACCAGAATCGCCTGGGTCATGAAATAACCTGCCGCCGGTTGGCGTGTCAGGTGTTCCTTGATCCGCGCCTCGGCCTGGGTGTCGCGCGGGGCTGAGTCCGTTTCGGCCTGTTGCAGCCGGGAAAACAGTCCATCGATGAGGGTTTGTTCTTCGCTGTTCATGGCGACCTCGTAGATTGCCGGGGAAATCGTTGCCCTTCTCCAAGGAGGATAAGGTGCCCGACCTTAATGGAGGCTGAAACAATCTGTTTCAATGACATTTACCCAACGTTTACGTTTGCTTCAGGCGGTACATCATCGGTTACAGTGAGCCACTGTTTATGACCTGCGATACCGACTGATGAACCCGTTAGATGTGCTGCGTGACTCCCTGTATTTCTTCAAGCGCAATCTGAGCCAGATCGTGCAACTGTGCCTGCCGCTGGTGATCATCGAGGCCCTGTTGCAGCACGTGGTCGACCAGTCCACCGAGCCGGACAGTTTTCCTGGTGTCAGCGTGATCGTCGGCCTGCTGATCTATCCGCTGTACACCGCCGCGCTGATCCTGTTTCTCGACGCCCGTAGCCGTGGCGAATCGCCACGCAACCGCGACTTGCTGTCGAGGTCGGCCTACCTGTGGCCACGCTTCGCACTGCTGACGGCGATCAATACGTTGTTGATCCTGCTCGGCCTGTCGTTGTATTTCCTGCCGGGTATCTGGCTGATGGTGACCCTGGCGTTCGGCGAGTACCTGCTGGTGTTGCGAGGCCTGGCCCCGCTGCAAGCGATGAAGGAAAGCCTGCGCCTGACCCGTGGCCATTTCCTGCGCATCCTGGTGTGCATTTTGTGCGTGATGGGGCCGTTGTGGCTGCTCAAGGGCGCGACGCTGGCGGTCTATCCCGAACCGCAGAACCCGGTGATCTCGCTGCTGATCGACAGCGCCCACAGCTTCCTGCAACTGTTCACCAGCGTGGTGCTGTTCCGCCTGTTCATGTTGATCAGCGATGTGCCGGAAAAAATCGACGGGCCACTCTGACCTTGGGCGACCGCCCGTCACTCGGGTATGCTCGGGACCAACTTCCGTAACGCTATAAGCCGAGCCATGACCCGACTGCTGCGCTACACCTTGCTGGGATTGTTGATTGTCATCGGCCTGACTGGCGTGATGATCTACAGCCTGACCTGGCGCCCCGAAGCCCGCGAAGTGCTGCCGGTCAATTGCAGCACCAAGGCGCCGACCCTGGCGCCCGGCCAGGCACTGAAGGTGATGACCTGGAACGTCCAGTACCTGGCGGGCAAGCGCTACGTGTTCTGGAATGACCTGGCCAACGGCACCGATGAAAAACCCACGCCGGAAGACATGGCCTTCAGCCTCGATGAAGTGGCGCGGGTGATTCGCGACGAGCAACCGGACGTGGTGCTGTTGCAGGAACTCGATGACGGCGCCAAGGCCAGCGCTTACCAGCACCAGCTCAAACTGCTGCAGGAACGGCTCGCCGACCTGTACCCATGCAGTGTCAGCGCCTTCGACTGGAAGGCTGACTTCGTCCCTGACCCGCATATCTTCGGCAGCGTCGGCCGGCAACTGGCAACGCTGAGCCGCTATCAGATCGATCATGCCCAGCGCCTGCAACTGCCGGTGGCGCCGGTCAATCTGGTCAGCCGCCAGTTCCAGCCGAAAAACGCCTTGCTGGTCGCCTACCTGCCAGTGAGTGATGGCGGTCAGGTCGCAATCCTTACCACCCATCTCGACCGAGTGCGGCAACCTGACGGGACGCTGCAAGCGCAGGTCGCGGCCATAGGCAAAGTGCTCGACAAGTTCGAAAGCCGCGGTACGCCCTGGTTGATCGGCGGCGACTTCAATCTGTTGCCGCTGGGGCAATTCCAGCGCCTGCCCAGCGAGCAACGCATGCCCTACTCTGCCGACAGCGCCCTGCACGTGCTGTGGGACAAGTACCCGATGATCCCCAACAACAACGAAGCCAGCGGTATCGACCGCGCGCGTTGGCTGACCCACTACCCGAACGACCCTAACCTGAACGGCCCGGACCGAACCGTCGATTACCTGTTTTACAGCCCACGTATCAAACGGGTCGAGGCCACGGTCAGACAGGACGATACGTTGCGCATCTCCGATCACTTGCCGGTGATTGCGCGGTTCCTGCTGCCCGCCGCGCCTTGATCTTGCAGGAGCAAAGCTTGCTCGCGATGACGGTGTGTCAGCCGCCAATGAGGCTGGATGTGCCGGCCTCATCGCGAGCAAGCTCGGCTCCTACAGGTTTGGCGTTGCCTGCCAATCATCCGGAATGACAGCGATCACATCGATTTCCATCAGCCATTGCGGTTGACCCAGCCCGGAAATCACCAGCCCCGTCGAAATCGGGAACACGCCTTTCAACCACTCGCCCACGACCTGATAAACCGGCTCACGGTAACGCGGGTCGATGATGTACGTGGTGGTTTTGACGATATGGGAAAGATCGCTCCCCGCCTCTTCCAGCAGCTGCTTGACGTTTTTCATCGCCTGTTCAGCTTGGGCACCCGGGTCGCCAAGGCCTACCAGGTTGCCATCGAAATCGGTGCCGATCTGGCCGCGCACATAAACCGTGTTGCCGGCCCGTACGGCCTGGCAAAGGTCATTGTCCAGTGACTGGTTAGGGTACGTGTCCTTGGTATTGAACATGCGAATGCGCGTGTGAGTAGGCATCAACTGACTCCCTGAAACTTGAGTGAAGGTGTGGATCGGGAATGGCCACAGGACCACTCCCTCGATCGATTCTTAACGCTGCGACGGGTCGCGGTATTCGAGGTACTGGCGCTGGGTGGCGATGTGGCCAGCGACATGCTTGGCGTCGTGCCAGACGCCCCAGATGAAGCTCGATCCGCGGCGCGACAACCACGGCAGGCCCACGAAGTAGATACCCGGCTCATTCGAGACCCCGCGCTGATGACGCGGCTTGCCCTTCTCGTCAAAGGTGTCGACTTGCAGCCAGCTGTAATCGACGGCGTAACCGGTGGCCCAAATGATCGAGGTGATGCCCGCCTCGGCCAGATCCAGTTCGAGAATCGGGTGGGTGACGCACTCTGGATCGTGCAGCATGAACCGCGCTTCGGGCTCTTCCGGCAGGTCGAGTCCGTTGCGCGCGATGTAGGCATCCGCCGCGTCCAGCAGCGACAGGTAATTAGCGTCACCGGCAGCGATGTTGCGCGCCAGATCCTGTTGGAACGTCACCACGCCGTCGTTGAAGGATTGGGTCAGCCCCACCAGCGTCACGCCTTGCTGGGCCAGAGCCCGGAAATCGACGGTCTGCCCACCACGCGCACCGCTCACGGCGATGGTGACGTGCTCGCGCCCAGGCTCCATGGTTTCCAGATCCCAAAGCCCCAGCACCCCCAGCCACCAGCAGAAATCACGGTTGCGATAGGCGCGAGGCGGACGGTCGTGCTGGCCGACCGACAGGTAGACCTGCTTGCCGGCACGCTGCAATTCATCGGCGATCTGCACACCGGAAGAACCGGCACCGACCACCAGCACACCGCCCTCGGGCAGCTGTTGCGGGTTGAAATACTGGGCCGAGTGAATCTGCGTGATCGTGCTGTCTGTCGGCGCAATCGGCGGGATGACCGGACGCTGGAAAGGACCGGTCGCCGCCACCACGCGATTGGCCTGAATCACACCTTCGGAGGTTTCGATGGTGAAGCCTGGACGATCACTGTTGCGTACGACTTTTTTGACTTCCACACCGGTACGAATCGGCGCTTCGAATTTCTCGGCGTAGGCTTCGAAGTAAGCCGCCACTTGATCTTTTGAGGCGAAGGCATCGGGTTCCAGGTCTTCGAAATCCAGCCCCGGGAAGCGGTCGTGCCAGACCGGACCGTTCGCCACCAGCGAATCCCAACGCCCGGTGCGCCA
Organism: Pseudomonas sp. SDO5591_S426; assembly: GCF_054070755.1. Classification (NCBI taxonomy): domain Bacteria; kingdom Pseudomonadati; phylum Pseudomonadota; class Gammaproteobacteria; order Pseudomonadales; family Pseudomonadaceae; genus Pseudomonas; species Pseudomonas sp. SDO5591_S426. The sequence goes on from NZ_JBSVXD010000017.1 coordinate 46,941, forward strand.
CGCTTCAGCGATGCGGTTACGCTCCAGCACCAGGTGCGGCACACCGAGTTTGCTCAGGTGTTCGCTCATGGCGACGCCAGCCTGGCCGGCACCGACAACAAGCGTATCTATTTCTATCTTTTTATCATTCATGCTTGTGTCCTTCAGAGAGGCGACTATGGCGCGGCAAGTCGCGACAGATCAGCTGTTTTTAAAATTGAATACCGCGTGGATAACTTTGCTGGCGGGGTAGGTTTATTGTGCTTAGCGAATGCCAATAGCGAAAATATGATTTTTGTCGTTGTTGCCCATGAAAAAACTAACCAACAACTAACTTCGATATTTACTGAATAACCACGGTCATTGTGGGAGCGAGCTTGCTCGCGATGAATTTAAAAACACCGCGTTGTTTCAGACAAAACGCATTATCGTTAACGTCCATCGCGAGCAGGCTCGCTCCCACAGTTACAGAAGCGAACCTGATAGTTGTTTAAAGCACGCCGATTTCTTTGGCTGTTCTATCCACCGCAATCTTCGTCTTGCCAACCAGCTCATCAATTTCAGCACGCGTGGCAATCAATGCCGGCGCCATGATCATGCGGCCCAACGTCGAGCGAATAATCACGCCTTCCTCAAAACCGATCGTGCGGCAGCGCCAGGCGATGTCGCCTTCGTTGGCGAAGCGTTTGCGGGTCGCCTTGTCCTCGGCGAACTGCAACGCAGCCACCAGGCCGACACCCTGGATTTCACCCACCAACGGGTGATTGCCAAACACCTCACGCAGGCACTGTTGGAAGTACGGGCCGGTGTCGCTTTTCACTTGGGTAACGACACCCTCATCGCGCAACGCTGTGAGGTTGGCAATTGCCACGGCGGCCGCCACCGGGTGACCGGAGTAGGTCAGGCCGTGGGCAAATACGCCGCCCTGTTCAACCAACACCTCGGCCATGCGCCGACTCAAAATCAGGCCGCCCATCGGGATATAACCCGAGGTCAGGCCCTTGGCGATGGACAAGGTGTCCGGCTCAAAATCGAAGTGCTGGTGGGCAAACCATTCGCCGGTCCGCCCGAAGCCACCGATCACCTCGTCCGCACACAGCAGCACGTCGTACTTGCGGCAGATACGCTGGATTTCCGGCCAGTAGCTCTCTGGCGGGAAGATCATGCCGCCCGCGCCCTGGAACGGTTCGGCGATGAACGCAGCAACGTTTTCCGCGCCCAGTTCGAGGATCTTGGTTTCCAGTTGCTGAGCGGCGCGCAGGCCGAATTCGGCTGGCGTCAGATCACCTTCATGACCAAACCAGTACGGTTCATCGATGTGCGCGACGTCAGGAATCACACCGCCCATTTCGTGCATGAACTTCATCCCGCCCATGGCGCTGGCGGCCAGGGTTGAGCCGTGATAACCGTTCCAGCGACCGATCATGATCTTCTTCTGCGGCTTGCCCAGCACCTGCCAGTAGCGGCGTACAGTGCGGATCAACACCTCGTTGGCCTCAGAGCCGGAGTTGGTGTAGATCGCGTGGCTGTAGTGCTTGGGCAGCAGGCTGAACAGCAGCTCCGAAAGCTCGACCACCGCCGGGTGAGTGGTGTGGAAGAACATGTTGTAGTACGGCAATTGCTCCAACTGACGGGTCGCCGCCGCGGCCAGATCCTTGCGCCCGTAGCCGAGGTTGGTGCACCACAAACCGGACATGCCATCGAGGTAACGATTGCCGTCGTTGTCCCACAGGTGCAGGCGGTCGCCACCGACGATCACGCGCGGCCCTTCTTCGTTCAACGCCTTCTGATCGAGGAACGCGTGAATGTGGTGGGCGGCATCGGACGCTTGATAGTCCTTGGTTTCGCGCTGGGGTTTGTAATCGGTTGTCATTTTTTATTCTCCTGAATTGAATAAAGGTTCAGTTCCCGGACACGGTAGTCAGCGGTGCCACGGCAGGCACACCGTTGTCCTGCGATTCGTTTTGGATCAGGGGTTCTGGCGTAAACAGCGGTTTGCGCATCACGAACTTGACCCACACCACGGCAATGATCGATATCACGCCCAGTACCACGCCAGCGCAAGCAAAAATGCTCGCGGTCATCTCCGGTGTTGGCGACACGTGATAGATCGCAAACAGCATGCCGGCGATGCCGACGACTTGTGGCCAAGGGTAAAACGGTGAGCGGAATGGACGGGCCAAATGGGGATAGCGGCGGCGCAAGGCGATCACGTCGATGTGCACGATGATGTAGGCCAAAAGCCACGCCAACGCGGCAGCCAATAGCAGCAAGCTGATCGCCGCCGCGTCATGCCCCAGAATGAGGATCGGCAGGCCGGTGATCGCGGCAACGAACAACACCGCCACCCAAGGTGTACGGCCACGTGCGGTGAGCTTCTTGAATTGCGGGAACGCCTGGCCGTTTTGCGCCATGCCGTAGAGCATGCGCGGCAACGCTGCCAAGGATGAGTTCACCGTGCTGCACGTTGCGGTGATGGCTGCGACGACGAGGAACAGCTTCCCTGCCTCACCGAAAACCGTGGTGGCGAGCAAGTAGTGAGGCAGCGCATCGCTCGCCAGTTGTTCACGTGGAATGCACAGCAGCGCGCCAAAGCAATACAACGCAATCACACCGAAAATCACCGTCAAACCAATGGTCATCGAGCGTGGAATATTGCGCTCGGGATTGCGGGTTTCTTCCACCAGCGGGCAGACGAATTCCGCCCCGACAAAACCCCACACCGCCATCGCAGCCAAGGTGATCGCGCCGAACTCCAACGGGTTCCAGCCCTGATCCAGCGGCAGTTGCAAACTGGCCTGACCGTTAGTCAGCGAAGCCAGGCCCATGGCGATGAGGATCACCACCATCACCAGCGCCAGCACGTTCTGCAGCTTGGCGAACACATCGATGCCGAACAGGTTCAGCACGGTGAACAGCCCCAGTACGCCGTAGGCCACCACCATGTGCGGAATGACATCGGGATAGACCTTGCTGATCACCAGGTCCAGCAACAGCAACTCGGCGGAGAGCGCAAACATCGCCACCACCATGTAGCCCGAGAAGGTCGCCAGAATCGCCGGGAAATGCCCGATCGCCACTTCGGTGTAACTGCTGAGGCTGCCTGCCTTCGGAATCATCAAGGCCAATTCGGAAAACGACCAGGCGTAAGTGATTGCCAACACATAAGCGATGGCCAGCGGAATAATGAAACCGAAACCGGCGATGCCCGCGCCTTGCAGCATCAGCACCATCACGCCTTGCGAGACCACGACGCCCACCGCAACGGCCAGCAATGAACCCAGCCCCAGGACCCGGCGCAAGCCGCCGGACGGCGCCTGGATGGACGCGGTTGTACTTGAACTCATGACAAACTCCCCGTGTTTTCTTGTTGTTGATCGCCTTCACGTGGAAGGCAGGGATAAACATCGCCACTCATCCGTGAGCGGCGATTGACGACAGCAGCGGCTTAGCGGGCCGCCCAGGCGTTGAAGCGTTCCTCAAGCTCTTCGCCGTGATCGACCCAGAACGTGGCATCGACCAACTGGCCTTCAGAAAGATTGGCCTGAGCGGTAGGCAACTGGGCAAGCGTGTCGGCCGGAAGTTGCGCCAGCACATCCTTGCGGATCGGACCGTAAGGGATCTGCGTGGAGAAGGATTTCTGCCCACTCGCCTGGCTGGCGAACACGATGAATCGCTCGGCCAGCGCCTTGTTCGGACTGCCGCGGACGATGGCCCAGTGATCAGGATCGTAGAGGTGGCCGTTCCAGGAGATGGCCAGTTTCGAGCCTTCCTTTTGCGCCACGGCAATCCGGCCGTTGTAGGCCGCCGACATCACCACGTCGCCTGCTGCGAGCCATTGCGGAGGCTGCGCTCCGGCTTCCCACCACTGGATCGACGGTTTGATCTGGTCGAGCTTGTGAAACGCCCGGTCCACGCCTTCCTTGGTGCCCAGCACTTTGTACAGGTCATCCTGTTTGACCCCGTCGGCGAGCAGCGCCACTTCCAGCGTGTACTTGGCGCCCTTGCGCAGGCCGCGCTTGCCGGGGAATTGCTGCAGGTTCCACATATCCGCCCAGGAGGTCGGCGCCGCCGCCACCTTGTTCGAGTTGTAGGCGAGCACCATCGACCACACATAACTGGCCACGCCGCACTCACTGACCGCGCCAGCCAGATAGTTTTTTGAATCGCCGATCAGCGCCGGGTCCAACCGCTCGAACAGCCCTTCTTCACAGCCGCGCAGCAGCTCAGGGCTTTCGACTTCGACGACGTCCCAACTGACCTGGCCCACATCGACCATGGCTTTGACTTTGGAAAGTTCTCCGCTGTACTCGCCAACCACAACTTTGCCAGCGCCACTTTGTTCAAAGGGTTTGAAATAAGCCCCCTCTTGCGCTGCCTTGGTGGCACCGCCGAACGAAATAACCGTGAGACTTTCGGAGTGCGCAACAACGGGCACCGTGAATACCAAAAATGCTGTTACAACGCTCGAAGACGAATATCTGAACATGAAAGCTCCCTCACTTTTTAATTGTGGTTAGTTACTGAGGCAGTCACGGCCACGCAGCCGCAAGTTCACGGAAGACTCTCCGCGTGGTGACATCTTTTTATTCTTCAAACCGCACACCATCAGCGTGCGGTTAATTGTTCAGCAGACGCTTAACGCAATTGAAACCAGGTGGTTTTCAACTGGGTGTATTTATCGAACGAGTGCAACGACAAGTCCCGGCCGAAACCCGATTGCTTGCCACCGCCGAACGGCACGCTGACATCGAGGGCGTCCACGGTGTTCACCGAAACAGTGCCCGCCTTCAGCGCCCGTGCAACCCGGTGCGCACGATTCAGATCATCGCTCCACACCGAGGCGGCCAGCCCATAGATGCTGTCGTTGGCCAGCCGCACCGCTTGCTCTTCAGTGTCGAACGTGGAAATCGCCAGCACCGGTCCGAATACTTCTTCGCGGGACAGGTGCGAATCATGATCGACCTCGGCAAAAATGGTCGGCTCGATAAAGTTGTCGGAACCGTTAAAGCTCAAGCGACGGCCGCCGGTGAGCAGTCGGGCGCCGTCTTCGTGGGCGCGCTCGATAAAATTCATCACCCGCGATGCCTGTGCCGAATCGACAATGGCGCCAGCAGCGCTCGCAGGATTCAGTGGATCGCCGGGCATCCAGGCTTTGGCTTTCTCCAGCAGACGCTCGATAAACTCATCTTTGACCGAGCTCTGGACATACAGCCGCGAGTTGGCTGAGCAGACTTCGCCCTGATTGAAGAAGATGCCAAACGCCGCTTTCTCCGCCGCCAGATCAAGATCACGGCAATCGTCGAACACCAGGCTCGGGCTCTTGCCGCCGCATTCAAGCCAGACCTGCTTGAGGTTCGATTGCGCGGCGTACTGCATGAAGTATTTGCCCACCTGAGTCGAGCCGGTGAACACCAGGCAATCGACATCCGGATGCAAACCCAGCGCCTTGCCGGCAGACTCGCCCAGCCCCGGCAACACGTTCAGCACGCCCGGCGGCAAACCGGCTTCCAGCGCCAACTCGGCCAGACGCAGCGCCGAAAACGGTGATTGCTCGGCGGGCTTGAGTACCACGCTATTGCCGGCTGCCAGGGCCGGGGCCAGTTTCCAGGCTGCCATGTCGAGCGGGAAATTCCACGGCACCACGGCTGCCACCACGCCCAGCGCTTCACGGGTGATGGTCGCCAACGCCGAGGACGCGGTAGGTGCGACCTGATCGTAAAGCTTGTCCAGCGACTCGCCGTACCAAGCGAACACATGGGCGGCGCCGGGGACGTCGATGTTGTAGGCATCCATCACTGGCTTGCCCATGTTCAGCGAATCGAGCAAGGCGAGCTCTTCGCGGTGCGCCAGCACCAGCTCGGACAGACGCAGCATCACCCGCTTGCGCTCGACCGGCGCCATCCGCGCCCACGGGCCTTCGTTGAAAGCTCGGCGCGCACTGCGTACGGCGAGTTCCACTTCCACTTCGCCACACGCGGCGACACGGGCAAGCAACTGATTCGTCGCCGGGTTGATCGAATCGAATGTTGCGCCCGAAGACGCAGCCACCTGCCGGCCATCGATCAAGGCTTTGTCAGAGAAGGTTTGCCGGGCAGCTCGTTGCTGCCAATAGTCGAGGTCGAACACGCTACGCTCCCTTTACGACCGCCAGGGTGGTCGGGGTTGTTATCAGAGGTTGTAGAGATAGTGCGGCAACCGTGCGAAGAGGAAAATTATTAAAAATGTGCTCGGGGTATAAGAAAAAACTGGGTAAGCGCTGACCCAGTCCGGAACCCGCATAGGGTAAGGTTCAGTCAACAATCGGCGCGGCGACCATCCGGTCTTTCAGCGCAAAACAAAGCAGAACGAGGTGCGTGTGGCTTCCTATACATTGCGGCAACTCAAGTATTTCGTCACAACGGTAGAAGCCGGCAGCGTCGCTGAAGCCTCGCGGCAGCTGTACATCGCGCAGCCCTCGGTTTCCACGGCGATCAAGAGTCTGGAAGAGTCGTTCAACGTCCAGCTGTTCATCCGCCACCACGCCCAGGGCGTTTCGCTGACGCCCACCGGCACGCGCTTCTATCACAAGGCGCAAGAGCTGCTGCGCATGGCCAGGGAGTTTGAACAAAATGCGCTGGCCGACAACGACACGGTGTCTGGGCAGATCGACATCGGCTGCTTCGAAACCGTCGCCCCGCTGTACCTGCCACAACTGATCGCAGGCTTTCGCAAGCTTTATCCGGGCGTGGACATTCGTATTCGCGATGGCGAGCAGCAGGAGCTGGTGCAAGGCTTGACCGCTGGCACTTTCGACGTGGCCTTCCTCTACGATCACGGTCTGGACGGCACCATCCAGACCACGCCGTTGATGCCACCGCAAAAGCCTTACGTGCTGCTGCCTGAAGGGCATCGCTTCGCTGACCAGAAAGAGGTATCGCTACGGGACTTGTGCAGCGAACCGATGATTCTTCTCGATGTGCAACCGAGCCGGACTTACTTTGTCAGCCTGTTCCATGAACTGGATCTGACGCCCAACATCGTCTTCAGCTCACCTTCGATTGAGATGGTGCGGGGCATGGTTGGTCAGGGCTTCGGCTTCTCGATCCTGGTCACCCGCCCGCACTCGGAATGCACTTACGATGGCAAGAAGGTGATCTCGGTGAACATCAAAGAGCCGGTCACCCTGTCCGGGCTGGCGTCCGCCCATTTGAAACGCAGCCAACTAACCAAGCCTGCGCAATTGTTCGTGGATTTTTGCCGCGAACAACTTAGCCAGAAAATGGCGCCCTGAAAAAATCAAAAGATCGCAGCCTTCGGCAGCTCCTACAGGGGAACGC
>NZ_JBSVXD010000018.1:0-53502 GCF_054070755.1 Pseudomonas sp. SDO5591_S426
CTCCTACAAGGGAATGCGTAATCCTTTAGGAGCTGTCGAGTGAAACGAGGCTGCGATCCTTTGATCTTCAATAAAACGCACCACTGGCATGCGACGAATGACCCATTTCAGGGCATCACGCTCGCCACATCCGCTTCAACCCTCTACCCTGAGGTGATTGGCAGGTTCTGGTCTGCCGCCTCGGGACACTGAGCCTCATGTACAAAGACCTGAAATTCCCGGTCCTGATTGTCCATCGCGACATCAAGGCCGACACTGTCGCCGGCGATCGCGTGCGAGGTATCGCCCGGGAGCTGGAACAGGAAGGTTTCAGCATCGTCTCGGCGATGGATTACACCGAAGGGCGGCTGGTCGCGTCGACGCATCACGGCCTCTCGTGCATGCTGATCGCGGCGGAAGACGCCAGCGCCCATTCTCATTTATTACAAAATATGGCCGAGTTGATCGGACTGGCGCGTGTGCGTGCGCCGGATTTGCCGATCTTCGCCCTGGGCGAACAAGTGACCCTGGAAAACGCGCCCGCCGACGCCATGGCCGAGCTCAATCAGCTGCGCGGGATTCTCTACCTGTTCGAGGACACCGTGCCGTTTCTGGCGCGGCAGGTGGCGCGGGCTGCGCGCAAATACCTGGACGGGCTGCTGCCACCGTTCTTCAAGGCGCTGGTGCAACACACCGCCGATTCCAATTATTCGTGGCACACCCCCGGCCATGGCGGCGGCGTGGCCTATCACAAGAGCCCCGTGGGGCAGGCGTTTCACCAGTTCTTCGGGGAAAACACCCTGCGCTCGGACTTGTCGGTATCCGTGCCGGAGCTCGGCTCGCTACTGGATCACACCGGGCCACTGGCGGAAGCCGAGGCTCGGGCGGCGCGCAACTTCGGCGCCGACCATACCTTCTTCGTCATCAACGGCACCTCGACCGCCAACAAGATCGTCTGGCACTCCATGGTGGCGCGCGATGACCTGGTGCTGGTGGACCGCAATTGCCACAAATCGGTGCTGCACTCGATCATCATGACCGGCGCCATTCCGTTGTACCTGTGCCCGGAGCGTAATGAGTTGGGCATCATCGGCCCGATTCCCCTGAGCGAATTCAGCCCGCAGGCGATCAAGGCCAAGATCGATGCCAGCCCGCTGACCAAGGGCCGAGCACCCAAGGTCAAGCTCGCGGTAGTGACCAATTCGACCTATGACGGCCTCTGTTACAACGCCGAGCTGATCAAGCAGCAACTGGGCAACAGCGTCGAGGTGCTGCATTTCGATGAGGCCTGGTACGCCTACGCGGCGTTCCATGAGTTTTTCGCCGGGCGTTACGGCATGGGCACGTCCCGCAGTGACGATGGCCCGTTGGTGTTCACGACCCATTCCACCCACAAACTGCTGGCGGCGTTCAGCCAGGCATCGATGATTCACGTGCAGGACGGTGGCGCTCGGCAACTGGATCGTGACCGTTTCAACGAAGCGTTCATGATGCACATCTCCACCTCGCCGCAGTACGGCATCATCGCCTCGCTGGACGTTGCTTCGGCGATGATGGAGGGCGGGGCCGGGCGTTCACTGTTGCAGGAAATGTTCGACGAAGCGCTGAGCTTTCGCCGGGCGCTGGCTAATCTGCGTCAGCACATCGCGGCGGATGACTGGTGGTTTTCGATCTGGCAGCCGTCGTCGGTGGAAGGCATCGACCGGGTGGTGACCGAAGACTGGCTGCTGCAACCGGAGGATGACTGGCACGGCTTCGGCGACGTGACCGACGATTACGTGTTGCTCGATCCGATCAAGGTCACCCTGGTGATGCCGGGTTTGACCGCCGGTGGCGCACTCAGCGAGCGTGGAATTCCGGCGGCGGTGGTCAGCAAGTTCCTTTGGGAGCGCGGGTTGGTGGTGGAGAAGACCGGTTTGTATTCGTTCCTGGTGTTGTTCTCCATGGGCATCACCAAGGGCAAATGGAGCACGTTGCTCACCGAGCTGCTGGAGTTCAAGCGCAGTTACGACGCCAACGTCAGCCTCGCAAACTGCCTACCGTGTGTGGCGCAACAGAATGGCGCGCGCTATCAGGGCATGGGGCTGCGCGATCTGTGCGATCAGTTGCACGCCTGCTATCGCAGCAATGCCACGGCCAAACACCTCAAGCGCATGTACACCGTACTGCCGGAAATCGCCATGAAGCCGGCGGACGCCTATGATTACCTGGTGCGCGGCGAAGTCGAAGCGGTGTCGATTGATGCTCTGGAAGGGCGGATCGCTGCCGTGATGCTGGTGCCGTATCCCCCGGGCATTCCGTTGATCATGCCGGGTGAGCGTTTTACCGAGTCAACCCGCTCGATCATCGACTACCTGGCGTTTGCTCGCACATTCGATAGCAGTTTCCCGGGGTTCGTCGCCGATGTGCACGGATTGCAACATGAAGACGAGGGCAATGGGCGGCACTACACCGTCGATTGCATCAAGGAATGAGGACCTTTCCCAGTATGCAACCGGTCATGAATCCAAATCATCCAGGGCTGTCGGTGCGTGTTGCCGACGAAGGTTTTGCCGCTTACATCTGGGGCAGTGATTTCAGTTTTGAAGTCGCCGCCTACGGGGCGCCGAAAATAGGCCAACCGGTGGAGCAATGGCCGGTCACGCCGATCACGCCCTACCGCAAATGCTATGGCATCGATCCTGAAGAGTTCAGCAGTTTCCGCGACGCCGCCGACAGTGCGATTTTCATGGCCTATCTGGATGACGAGCCAGTGGGCCATCTGGTGATCAGCACCAATTGGAATGGTTTTGCCCACATCGACGAACTGGCCGTACATGCCCCGGCGCGACGCCATGGCGTGGCCAAGGCATTGCTGGATGTGGCGCAGTTCTGGAGCCGCAAGAAAAAACTGCCGGGCATCATGCTCGAAACCCAGAACAACAACCTCGGCGCGTGCCGGTTGTATGAGCGGTGCGGCTACGTGATCGGCGGCATCGACCACATGCGCTATCGCGGCATCGATCCCAATACCGCCGAGGTGGCGCTGTTCTGGTATCGCGTGTTCGATAACCCGTTGGAAAACCCGATCAGCTCCCCAGCATCGCCGCGGCTTGTTCCGTGATGATCGCCAGCAAGGTCTGGACGGCGGGCGAAGGCTCGCCATTCTTCAGGGTCAAGGCGTAGAGGCTGATCGGAACGGCGGGGGCCAGCGGACAGGCATCGAGCCCGGCGGATTTGGCGCCGAGGGCGGTGAAGGGGTCGACGATGGCCAGGCCTTCACCGGCCTCGACCATGCTGCGCATCATTTGATGGGTCTGGACCCTGGTCTGAATCACCGGTGCCGGGCGCAGCGCGTGCAGTTTGTGCTCAAGCGCCGGGCTGAGCGGGTCATGACCTTCCAGACCCACCATCGCCTGACCGGCGAGATCCTGCAGCGAGATGTATTTCTGTTTCGGTTGCAGCCAGCCATGGGGCGCGAGCAATTGCAGTTTGCCTTGGGCAATCACCTGACAATCAATCTCGGCACGATCCGGATCATGCAGGCTCAGGCCCAGATCGCTTTCGCGCAGCAACAGGCTTTTGACGATATCGCGCGTGGGTTGGCTGAGAAGAGTGCAAGGCGCATCGGGCACGCGTCGACGCAGCGCTGCAATGCTTTGCGGCAATAATTGCTGGGCCAGCGGCGGGGTGCAGATGATGCGTAATGGGGGCGCAAGGTATTGCTTGAGGCTATTGGCCAGACGTTGGACAGGTTCGAGCGCCTCGTAGACATGGGCGATTTCAACCTGCAACTCCCGCGCCTCGCGCGTCGCCTGCAAGCGACCGCGCACGCTGGAGAACAGCATGAAGCCCAACTGATCCTCGGCGTCGCGCAAAATGCGCTCGACCTCGGTCACCGGCAACTGCAGCCATTCGGCGGCGGTGCCCAGGTGACCGGTCTGCAGGAGCGCCTGGATCACTTCGATATGGCGTAAGCGCATGCGTGAAGTCCATGTTCAGCAGGTGAAGGAGTCAGTGGCTGAATCCTAACCCAAGTCCGCGCATATGACTTCTGCTCATAACGTCGAGTTATGAAACGGCATTCGTTTCCGGTTCACGGGTCAGGGTGACGCCGGATTGCACCAGTTGAAACTCGTTTTCATCGAGCTTGTTTACGCGATCGCCAATGGCCAGCTTGTAGGTGGTAACAGGCGCCGAACCTGTCGCCGGGGTGGAGTCCTGGAACTCATGCACGGAATAAATGCGGCCTTCCGCGTCTCTTGCATGGAACTGACCGACGAGTACTGCTGCCATCTGCTTAGAACCTCTGGAGATAAAACGCTTGATTTGCGGCTTTGTAGACCGCCATCAAGCACGGTAAGTTTTCCTACATAAAAAAAATAATCAGGACGCAGATATACCTGTGTTCACTGGTTGAACTGTCGTCTGATCATCTATAACTACAGGCTCCCCCACGGACAATCGAGAGTCTTCCATGAGCAATGTCTATAACGTCGCCGTTGTGGTCGGCAGCCTGCGCAAAGCATCGATCAACCGCAAGATTGCGCTGGCACTGGCTGATCTGGCGCCGGCCAACCTCAAACTCACTATCGTCGAAATCGGCGATTTGCCGCTCTACAACGAAGACATTGATGGTGATTCACCGCCGGCAGCCTACAGCACTTTCCGACAACAAGTGAGTTCATCCGACGCGGTGCTGTTCGTGACCCCCGAATACAACCGTTCGGTGCCGGCGCCGATGAAGAATGCTATTGACGTGGGCTCGCGCCCTTATGGCAAGAGCGCCTGGAATGGCAAGCCGGGTGCGGTGATCAGTGTATCGCCGGGTGCGATTGGCGGATTTGGCGCCAACCACAACTTGCGCCAGTCCATGGTGTTTCTCAACGTGCCGTTGATGCAGCAGCCGGAAGCCTATCTGGGCGGTGCCGGTTCGGCGTTCGATGAGGCAGGCAAACTGTCGGAATCGGTCAAGCCGTTCCTGCAAAGTTTCATTAATGCCTTCGGGCAGTGGGTCGAGCAACACAAAAAGATGTGACAAATACCCTGAACCTGTAGGAGCAAATCTTGCTCGCGAAGAATGTCTGGGCGCCGCGATCATTCAGGCAGCCTGCGTCATCGTTGACGTCCATCGCGAGCAAGATTTGCTCCTACGGAGGCTCAGGCGAGGTCTGGAGTCTTGCGCAGATCGTCGTTTCCATTTCCGACAGCCAGGCGGCGGTTTGTGCCGCCGCTGGTTGCGCGGTAACGCAATAACGTCGGCCGCCCCAGGCCATGATCACCCAGGCATCGATGGTCGCTGGTGAGGGTTGCGCTGGCAGGTCGTCGCAGGCCGCGAAGGCTTCACGCCATTTCAGCGTCAGTTCATCGAACACTCTTCGATGATGTTTAGGTTCGGCGATCTGGTGTTCGATGAGCAGCACGGCGTGGTTGAACAGGGGTTGGCCTTCATCGTCGGGGTCGCAGGTCAGGCGAATCAGACGCTTGATCCGGGTTGGCCAGTCCTGATCGTTGGCTTGGACGACAGTTTCATCCAGTTCCTGTAACAGGATATCCAGACGATGGCGGATGTAACCGGACAGCAAGGCTTCCTTGCTCGGGAAGTAGTCGTAGAGCGTGCCGACCGCAACACCTGCTTCCAGTGCCACCTCGCGGGTGGTCAGGCCTGACCAGCCGTCTCGCTGCCAAATCCGAACAAATGCCTCATAAATCGCATCGACGGTGAAAATCGCCCGGGCCTGAGTCGGCCGTTTCAGCGGTTTTGCGCGGGGATTGACGGTGGGCAACCGGCCCTTGCTGTTTCCGAACCCGTTCTTCATCGGCGGCCACTACGCTGGTGCTACCCGCCACTGTGTCGCAGCAGGAGATTGAAGGATGCAAATCACAAGCACGGTAACACGACTGATTACCCGTAAAGATGCCCTCGATCAAAGCCGCATCGAGCAGGTTTCGCGCAGTTTCGTTCCCGCCGCGGGCGAAGTCATTCTGAAGATTGATCGTTGCGCGCTGACCACCAACAACATTACCTACGCCGCTTATGGCAATTCGATGAACTACTGGGGCTTTTTTCCTACCGGATTGGCGGAGTGGGGCCACGTCCCGGCTTGGGGTTTTGCCGATGTCATCGCGTCGGATGTCGCGGGCATCAAGGTCGGTGAGCGTTTCTACGGGTATTTCCCGATTGCCAGCCACCTGTGGATGCGCCCGGAACGGGTTACCGAGCGCGGTTTCTACGACGGCGCCGAACACCGGCAAGGTTTGACTTCGGCCTATAACCAGTACACCCGCTGTAGTTGGGACGCTTACTACAGCCCCGATACGGAAAACTTGCAGATTTTGCTCAAGCCGCTGTTCTTGACGTCTTCGATGCTCGCCGACTTCCTGCAAGACAAGCAGTTCTTCGCTGCGACCCGGCTGGTGTTCTCCAGTGCGTCGAGCAAAACCGCCTACGGCACTGCCGTCTGCCTGGGAAATCATCCTGGTCTGGAAAGAGTGGGGTTGACCTCGGCGGGCAACAAAGCCTTTGTCGAGAGTCTTGGTTGTTATGAGCGCACGGTGTCGTACGAGGAACTGGCGAACCTGCCCAACGACCGTCCAACGCTGTACGTGGATTTTTCCGGCGATCTGGATCTGCGTGACCGGGTCCACCGGCATTTCTCCGGACAGTTGATCTACAGCTGTTTCGCCGGTTCTGCGCAAAGCACCCATGAGGCTCGGCTGACTGCAATCGAGGGCCCGCAGCCAGTGTTCTTTTTTGCGCCAATCCAGATTCGCAAGCGCAATGCCGATTGGGGGCCGGAAGGGGTCAGTCAGCATTTCGGTGAAGGCTTGCTGAAATTTTTCCAGAAGGTCACGGCCACTGAAAAGCCGTTGCTCAAGGTAGTGGAAAGTCGCGGGTACGAAGCGGCGCAGGCCGTTATTTCCCGCCTGTATCACGGCCAGATCAAGCCTGTCGAAGGGCATGTCATTCGCTTGTGAGTTTCAGTTGCATGCCGCTGTGATTTCCAGACAGCGCTTTACTGTATATTCGAAATTCCATATATTCACGCCTCGTTTGTTCAGAGGCGTGTTCTTCATGTCCGACTCCCGCAGTCCCGTCGCTGTTTTCAAGGCTTTGGCCGATGACACCCGCAGTCGTGTTGCGTTGCTGATCGCGCGCGAAGGCGAACTGTGCGTGTGTGAACTGACCGCCGCGCTGGACCTCAGTCAACCAAAAATCTCCCGTCATCTGGCGCAATTGCGCAGCAATGGCCTGCTGGCGGATCGGCGACAAGGGCAATGGGTTTATTACCGGTTGCACCCGCAGCTGTCACCTTGGGTCACCACGATGTTGCAAGAGGCGCTGGCGGCCAACGTCGAGTGGCTTGCAGCCGATGTGGCCCGTTTGCAGGCGATGGTCGACCGACCTGTCCGCTGCTGCTGATTCTTTCTCATTTTTCGCAAGGCAGTCGTCCATGCTGGTAGCGTCACTGATTTTCCTGCTGACCATCACCCTGGTGATCTGGCAACCCAAAGGGCTCGGCGTCGGCTGGAGTGCGGTCTTCGGCGCAGTGCTTGCGCTGATTTTCGGTGTGGTGCACCTGACTGACATCCCTTTGGTGTGGCAGATCATCTGGAACGCCACCGGCACCTTTGTCGCGTTGATCATCATCAGCCTGTTGCTGGACGAGGCCGGTTTTTTTGCCTGGGCCGCGCTGCACGTAGCCCGGTGGGGGCGAGGCAACGGGCGCAAGTTGTTTGCCTACATGGTGCTGCTCGGTGCGCTGGTCTCGGCGTTGTTCGCCAATGACGGCGCGGCGCTGATCCTCACGCCCATCGTGATCTCCATGCTGTTGGCGTTGCGTTTCTCCAAGGCGACAACCCTGGCGTTCGTCATGGGCGCCGGGTTCATCGCCGACACCGCGAGCCTGCCGCTGGTGGTGTCGAACCTGGTGAACATCGTGTCCGCAGACTTCTTCAACATCGGCTTCAACCGTTATGCGGCGGTGATGATCCCGGTCAACCTGGTGAGCGTGGCCGCGACGTTGGCGATGCTGATGTGGTTTTTCCGGCGCGACATTCCCAAGGCTTACGATCCCGAACAACTGGAGCA
Source organism: Pseudomonas sp. SDO5591_S426 (assembly GCF_054070755.1). NCBI lineage: Bacteria > Pseudomonadati > Pseudomonadota > Gammaproteobacteria > Pseudomonadales > Pseudomonadaceae > Pseudomonas > Pseudomonas sp. SDO5591_S426. The sequence goes on from NZ_JBSVXD010000018.1 coordinate 8,051, forward strand.
CCCGGAAACCGCGATCCACGATAAGGCGACGTTCTATGCCGGTTGGGCGGTGCTGGTGATTCTGTTGCTCGGCTGTTTTGCGCTGGAGCCATTGGGCATTCCCATCAGCGCGATTTCAGCGGTGTGCGCTGCCTTGCTGCTGGCCATCGCGGGCCGTGGCCACAAGATTTCCACGCGCAAAGTGATGAAAGAAGCGCCGTGGCATATCGTGATTTTCTCGTTGGGCATGTACCTGGTGGTCTACGGCCTGCGCAATGCCGGGCTTACCGGGTATCTGGCAGGTTGGCTCAACGGCTTTGCCGAGTACGGCGTCTGGGGCGCGGCGATGGGCACTGGCGTATTGACCGCGTTGCTGTCGTCGATCATGAACAACTTGCCGACGGTGCTGATCGGGTTGTTGTCCATTGATGCCAGTCAGGCAACGGGCGTGGTGAAAGAGGCGATGATCTACGCCAACGTCATCGGCAGTGACCTGGGGCCGAAAATCACCCCGATCGGCAGTCTGGCGACATTGCTGTGGCTGCATGTGCTGGAGCGCAAGAACATTCAGATTGGCTGGGGGTATTACTTCAAGGTGGGGATCGTGTTGACGGTGCCGGTGTTGCTGGTGACGTTGGCGGCGCTGGCTGTGCGGTTGTCCCTCTAGATTGTTGAAGAGCAAGATCTTTTCGCTACACCGACAAAGTCCGGATCAACCTTGCCCCGGCACATTCGGCCAAAGATCCGCCACCAGAAACAACCGCTCGGCCTCTTCCCAATCGCCCTTGGCGTTTTCCGTCAGTCGAACCAGCAACTGCGCCGGCGCCAGCGGGTCGAGGTCAGCCATCCATGCCTTCAGTTGCTCGGCGCCCCAGGTGTGCTCCGCCGTGTAGTGCGCCGGCGCCAGCCAGGCGTGGCGGGGCAGGGGTTGCCAGCGGCCGGGCGGGCTTTGCTCGATAAAATCCGGCCAGTCCTTTTGATGCAGCCAGCGACCGCGCAAATGCTGCGGATGTGCGCCACGCGGAGACGCCGCCGGCCCCGGCCATGGATAAAGCAAGTAACCACCCAGCCACAAATGCGCGCTGAACTGGCGGATATCCAGCGCCGCCAGCACTTCACGGCTCTCCGGGCGCGCCGAAATCGGCAGCTGATGCTCGCTCAGATGGGCCAGTTTGCGGTCCAGCCGATCATGGCAGCCGGGACCGAGCCATTGCGCGGCGTCGTGGCCGTCGCCCTGTTGCGGGCCGAGATACAGTTTGATCGCCAGTTCCAGGTGATGCACGCCGTCGCGATCCCGCAGCAGCATGTCCAGTTCGCCCAGCGTGTGGCCTTCGCGGCGGATCGGCATGTTGGCGGCAATCAGTTCGATGCCGGGCGCATGCTGCACGGCAAACTGCCAAAGGCGTTCGTAATACAGGCCAAGTCGCCGGGTGCGGGCCTGGGCCAGCCAGTGCAGCAGGCCGTAGCTGTCCTGATCCAGCCGGCGCAGCCAATGTTCCAGGTGCTCCGGTGCCTGCACCCAGTCGCTGCCGGCCAGCGGATGGCGTTGCGGCCACGGCGTATCGGCGAGCATCGGCGGCGCGAGGATGACCCACGCCAGATCGCGCACCTCTGGGTGGCGCAACTGGTGGGGCAACTGCAGCAAATCTGGAAATAGGATCATCTTGCGAGCATAGCCTCAATCAGGAGTACATCCTTGGCGCTGAAAGGATTTTGTCTATCCGCCGCTTTCACCCATAATCGTGTTTTTCGTCGTCGCACAGATTCCCAGCAGGAGCCCCATGGAGCAATTTCGCAATATCGGCATCATCGGACGCCTCGGCAGTTCTCAAGTGCTCGATACCGTCCGCCGACTGAAACGCTTTCTGCTCGATCGTCACCTGCACGTGATCCTCGAAGACACCATCGCCGAAGTCCTGCCGGGCCACGGCCTGCAAACGTCTTCGCGCAAGATGCTCGGCGAAGTCTGTGACATGGTGATTGTGGTCGGCGGGGACGGCAGCCTGCTGGGCGCCGCCCGGGCCTTGGCCAAACACAATATTCCGGTGCTGGGCATCAACCGTGGCAGCCTCGGGTTCCTGACCGATATTCGCCCCGACGAGCTGGAAATCAAAGTCGCCGAAGTGCTCGACGGCCACTATCTGGTGGAAAACCGCTTCCTGCTGCAGGCCGAAGTCCGGCGCCACGCCGAGGCCATCGGTCAGGGCGATGCGCTGAACGATGTGGTGCTGCACCCCGGCAAATCGACGCGGATGATCGAGTTCGAGCTGTATATCGACGGCCAGTTCGTCTGCAGCCAGAAGGCCGACGGCCTGATCGTTGCCACACCGACCGGTTCGACGGCGTATGCGCTGTCCGCCGGTGGCCCGATCATGCATCCCAAGCTCGACGCCATTGTAATCGTGCCGATGTACCCCCATACCTTGTCGGGCAGGCCGATTGTGGTCGATGGCAACAGTGAGCTGAAAATCGTCGTGTCCAAGGATATGCAGATTTACCCGCAAGTCTCGTGTGACGGGCAGAACCACTTTACCTGTGCGCCCGGCGACACCATCACCGTCAGCAAAAAAGCGCAGAAATTGCGGCTGATCCATCCGCTCGACCACAACTACTACGAAGTCTGCCGGACCAAGCTCGGCTGGGGCAGCAAGTTGGGTGGTGGAGGCGACTGATGCTCGATCCCGCGCGTAGCTACGACCTGATCGGTGACGTGCACGGTTGCGCTCTGACCCTTGAGCATTTGCTCGACCGGCTCGGTTATCACAAACAAGGTGGCGTCTGGCGCCATGCCTCGCGCATGGCGGTGTTCGTCGGCGACATCATCGACCGCGGCCCGCGGATTCGCGAGGCGCTGCACATCGTCCACGACATGGTCGAGGCCGGTCAGGCGCTGTGCATCATGGGCAACCATGAATTCAACGCACTGGGTTGGGGCACGCCGGCGCTGCCTGGCAGCGGCAAGCAGTTCGTGCGCGAACACACGCCGCGTCATGCCCGCTTGCTGCATGAAACCCTGACCCAGTTCGAACATCATCCTGGCGATTGGCATGACTTTCAGCAGTGGTTCTATGAACTGCCACTGTTCCTCGATGCCGGGCGTTTCCGCGTGGTGCACGCCTGTTGGGATGCTGGCCTGATCGAACCGCTGCGGGCGTTGTTCCCCAACGGTTGCATCGACGAGCATTTCCTCCAGACCTCGGCGGAATCAGGCTCCTTTGCCTGTACCGTGTTCGATCGCTTGCTGCGCGGCACCGACATGCGCCTGCCCCATGGCTTGACCATGACCAGCGGCGATGGCCTGGTGCGTTCGTTCTTCCGCACCAAGTTCTGGGAAGACGACCCGAAAACCTACGGGGATATCGTGTTTCAGCCAGACGCCTTGCCTGAACCCGTGGCCCAGACGCCACTGACATCCACTGAAAAAAACAACCTGTTGCGCTACGGCGTCGACGAACCGTTGCTGTTCGTTGGCCATTATTGGCGCAGCGGCAAACCGGCGCCGATCCGCCCGAACCTTGCCTGCCTGGACTACAGCGCCGTGCTCTACGGCAAACTGGTCGCCTATCGTCTGGATCAGGAAACGCGGCTCGATCCGCATAAATTTGTCTGGGTCGATGTCGAGCGACCGGAGGTTTTGCAATGAGTTCTGTGGCGGTATTGCGTCTGCCGCTGGCAGTGGACTTGAGCGGCTTCGTCAAATTGCTGCAACGCATGCAAGTGCCGCATCGGGTCAGCGAAGAGGCGGGCGAACAGGTGTTGTGGGTGCCGGACAACATCAGCGAAGACGTTCGCGCCTTATATGAACGTTTTCCGGCGGGCGATCCCGACCAGCAACTGGACATTCCGGTGGCGCAAACCCGGAAGCGCCCCGGTTTCGTCGAGCAAGTGCGTTATGCCAAGGCGACCGCCGCGATACTCCTGCTGAGCGTGCTGGTCGGTGCGCTGACGATGCTCGGCGACAACCTCAACACAATGCGCTGGCTGACCTTCCTTGATTTCCGCATCGTCGGCGAATACATCCACTTCACGCCACTGGCCGACAGCCTGGCGGCGGGGCAGTGGTGGCGCCTGGTCACACCGATGCTGATCCACTTCGGCATCCTGCACCTGGCCATGAACGGCATGTGGTACTGGGAGCTGGGGCGGCGCATCGAATCGCGCCAGGGCAGCATCAACCTGGTCGGCCTGACCTTGCTGTTCAGCCTGGTTTCCAACTACACCCAATACGTTTTCAGTGGCCCGAGCCTGTTTGGCGGGTTGTCCGGCGTGCTGTACGGCTTGCTCGGGCACTGCTGGATCTTCCAGCTGCTGGCGCCGAACCCCGCTTATCGTCTGCCCCGTGGGGTGCTGGTGATGATGCTGGTGTGGCTGCTGCTGTGCCTGTCCGGGCTGGTCTCGATGATCGGCTTCGGCGAAATCGCCAACGCGGCCCATGTCAGCGGGTTACTCATCGGATGCTTCACCGGTTTGTTGGGTGGTTTGTACAACCGCCGTAAACTGGCCGCCTAATTTCAGAACATGCAATAAAGAGACGGAGACCCAATGTCCTCTTTTAACGAAATGATCAAGAACATCACCCCGGACATCTACCAGAACCTGAAACTGGCGGTGGAAATCGGTAAATGGGCCGACGGTGGCAAACTCACCGCCGAGCAACGCGAACTGTCGTTGCAAGCGATGATCGCCTGGGAAATCCAGAACCTGCCCGAGGAAGAACGCACGGGTTACATGGGCCCGCAGGAATGCAGCTCCAAATCGATCCAGGTGCCAAATATCCTGTTCAAGTCGGATGCCATCCATTGATCGAGATTGGCCGCGGTGCAATCAGCAAAATGTCGGCGCGCCTGGACGGGCCGAACGTGCAATACGCATTTCGTCTGGGCGAAACCGAGGTTCCGGTCAATCCGTTGATCGGTACCACGGTGCGCCTGGAATACCTGGGGGCGATCCACTGCACCCATTGCGGACGCAAGACCAAAACCAGTTTCAGCCAGGGTTACTGCTACCCGTGCATGACCAAGCTGGCCCAGTGTGACGTGTGCATCATGAGCCCGGAACGCTGCCATTTCGACGCCGGCACCTGCCGGGAACCGGAGTGGGGCGAGAAGTTCTGCATGACCGATCACATCGTCTACCTGTCGAATTCATCCGGGGTGAAAGTCGGGATCACCCGTGCCACCCAGCTGCCGACGCGCTGGATCGATCAGGGCGCCAGTCAGGCGTTGCCGATCATGCGCGTCTCCACCCGCCAGCAGTCGGGCTTCGTCGAGGACCTGTTCCGCAGTCAGGTGGCCGACAAGACCAACTGGCGCGCCTTGCTCAAGGGCGATGCGGTGTCGGTGGATCTGCCGCAGGTGCGCGACCAGTTGTTCGACAGCTGCGCCGAAGGCCTGCAAGGTTTGCAGGAACGATTCGGCCTACAGGCGATTCAGACTATTGCTGACGTCGAACCGCTCGAAATCCGCTTTCCGGTCGAACAGTATCCGGCGAAAATTGTCAGCTTCAACCTGGACAAGAATCCGATTGCCGAAGGCACGCTGATGGGGATCAAGGGCCAGTACCTGATCTTCGACACCGGTGTGATCAATATTCGTAAGTACACGGCCTACCAGCTCGCCGTGCATAGTTAAGGACTCCAGCATGCGCACCGAACAACCGAAGATGATCTACCTCAAGGACTATCAGGCCCCCGAGTACCTGATCGACGAAACACACCTGACCTTCGAGTTGTTCGAGGACCACAGCCTGGTCCACGCGCAACTGGTGATGCGCCGCAACCCTGAGCGTGGCCCGGGCCTGCCGCCGCTGGTGCTGGACGGCCAGCAACTCGACCTGCTGTCGGTGACCCTGGCCGACCGCGAGCTGAGCGAAGCTGACTACCAACTGACCGAGAACCACCTGACGCTGCACCCGACCAGCACCACGTTCACGGTCGACACCAGCGTGCGAATCCACCCGGAAACCAACACGGCGCTGGAAGGCCTGTACAAGTCCGGCACGATGTTCTGCACCCAGTGCGAAGCCGAAGGCTTCCGCAAGATCACCTATTACCTCGACCGTCCGGACGTGATGAGCAAGTTCACCACGACCGTGGTGGCCGAGCAGCACAGCTATCCGGTCCTCCTGTCGAACGGCAACCCGATTGCCAGCGGCCCCGGCGAAGACGGCCGGCACTGGGCGACCTGGGAAGACCCGTTCATGAAGCCGGCGTACCTGTTCGCGCTGGTGGCCGGTGATTTGTGGTGCGTTGAAGACACCTTCACCACCATGACCGATCGCACTGTAGCGCTGCGCATTTATGTCGAGCCGGAAAACATCGACAAGTGCCAGCACGCCATGAACAGCCTGAAGAAATCCATGCGTTGGGACGAAGAGGTCTACGGTCGCGAGTACGACCTGGACATCTTCATGATCGTCGCCGTGAACGACTTCAACATGGGCGCCATGGAGAACAAGGGCCTCAACATCTTCAACTCCAGCGCCGTACTTGCCCGCGCCGAAACCGCCACCGATGCCGCGCACCAGCGGGTCGAGGCAATCGTCGCCCACGAGTACTTCCACAATTGGTCGGGCAACCGCGTGACCTGCCGCGACTGGTTCCAGCTGTCGCTCAAGGAAGGCTTTACCGTATTCCGCGATTCGCATTTCTCCGCCGACATGAACTCGGCGACGGTCAAGCGTATCCAGGACGTGGCCTACCTGCGCACCCACCAGTTCGCCGAAGACGCCGGCCCCATGGCCCACGCCGTGCGCCCGGACAGCTTCATCGAGATTTCCAACTTCTACACCCTGACCGTGTACGAAAAGGGCTCGGAAGTGGTCGGCATGATCCACACCTTGCTCGGCGCCGAAGGTTTCCGTAAGGGCAGCGACCTGTACTTCGACCGTCACGACGGCCAGGCCGTGACCTGCGATGACTTCATCAAGGCCATGGAAGACGCCAATGGCGTGGACCTGACCCAATTCAAGCGCTGGTACAGCCAGGCCGGTACGCCGCGTTTGGCGGTCAGCGAGTCCTACGACGCTGCGGCAAAAACCTACAGCCTGACCTTCCGTCAAAGCTGCCCGCAAACCCCGGACAAGGTAGAAAAACTGCCGTTCGTGATTCCGGTTGAACTGGGCCTGCTCGACAGCAAGGGTAACGAGATTGCCCTGCGTCTGGCCGGTGAAGCTGCTGCACAAGGCACGACCCGGGTGATTTCGGTAACCGAAGCCGAGCAGACATTCACGTTCGTCGACATCGCCGAACAGCCGCTGCCGTCGTTGCTGCGTGGCTTCTCCGCGCCGGTGAAACTGAGCTTCCCGTATAACCGCGATCAACTGATGTTCCTGATGCAGCACGACAGCGATGGCTTCAATCGCTGGGATGCCGGTCAGCAATTGTCGGTGCAGGTCCTGCAAGAGTTGATCGCCCAGCAGCAGAAGGGCGAAACGCTGGTGCTGGATCAGCGTCTGGTTTCGGCCTTGCGCACCGTGCTGTCCGATGAGTCGCTGGACCAAGCGATGGTCGCCGAAATGCTCTCGCTGCCAAGCGAAGCCTACCTGACCGAGATCAGCGAAGTGGCGGATGTCGACGCAATCCACACTGCCCGTGAGTTTGCCCGCAAACAACTGGCGGATGCGCTGTTCGAAGGTTTGTGGCTGCGTTATCAGGCCAACCGCGACTTGTCCAAGCAAACCCCGTATGTGGCCGAGGCCGAGCATTTCGCCCGACGTGCCTTGCAGAACATAGCGCTGTCGTACCTGATGCTCAGCGGCAAACCGGAAGTGTTGGCCGCGACGCTGGAACAGTTCGACGCGTGCGACAACATGACCGAACGCCTGACCGCGTTGGCCGTGTTGATCAACTCGCCGTTCGAAGAGCAGAAGGCCACGGCACTGGCCAGTTTTGCCGAGCACTTCAAGGACAACCCGCTGGTCATGGATCAGTGGTTCAGCGTTCAGGCCGGCAGTGGGTTGCCGGGTGGACTGGAACGGGTCAAGGCGTTGATGCAGCATCCGGCGTTCAACATCAAGAACCCGAACAAGGTGCGTGCACTGGTCGGTGCGTTTGCCGGGCAGAACCTGATCAACTTCCATGCGGCGGATGGTTCGGGGTATCGCTTCCTGGCGGATCTGGTGATCGAGCTGAACGGGTTTAATCCGCAGATTGCTTCTCGCCAATTGGCGCCTTTGACTCGCTGGCGCAAGTATGACGCTGCGCGTCAGGCGTTGATGAAAGGGGAGCTGGAGCGGATTCGGGCTTCGGGGCAGTTGTCCAGTGACGTGTTTGAGGTGGTTAGCAAAAGCCTTGCCTGATAAAGACTGTTAACGTTGCCCGGGACAATAAGTCCGCGAAATAAAAATGCCCATATCGAAAGATACGGGCATTTTTTATGGCTTACACGTTACCGCGATTGAAGGTCAGTTCCAGCGGGTTGAAGAGCGACCTGAAGAAATCGTCGGCCGTGCGGACGGCCGTCTTGTCTTGTTGGGTCAATTGCGCCGACTTGAATCGCTCAATCATCTGTTGATCGATCGTTCGAATAGCACTGAGGACGGCCTCATGTTCGCCCGCATCTTTCGGATGGTCCGCCGTCAACTGGTCAGCGAACGTAGCCAGGCAGTCCTGAGCCGAGGAGAAAAACGCATCAGGGTAAACACCTGCGTCACCGGGTAAATATTGGGTATTGAACAAGTAATTCAGCGTAGTGGAAAACTCTCGAATAATGGCCAGGTTATCAGCGAGCGTGGTGTATTTAGCCTCCTCACAAAACGGGAATGATTCAATCTTGAAAGGCGTTTCGCTATTTATCTTAAGTTGTTGAGCATAGGTATAGGTTTGCCGAAAAACCGCGGCAGGCGTGCCGCTGACAACCACCGTGCCGAGTGGTTTTCCATCTTCAATGTCACGATTGATGATGTCCGCGACGTTGATCGCGTTTTGACCGCTGTTGGTTGAGAACGGATCAACAGTTATACGCTGTGGGTCGATGCCTTTATCCGTCAGCAATTCTTTAAAGCGGTCACCCTCGGTTCTGTTGGTCGCGATGACATGTCGATCGGTCGTGCCGTGGCCGCCGAACCCACTGGTAATAAACTTTATGTGCTTGCTGTCCGCGAGCTTTTCAGCAATGAACGATACGTAGGTTTCGTCGTTGTTGCCGTTCAGAACGATGTAGCAGTCCGGTCTGTCATGTCCCTGTAGCCAGTCAGTCATGCTGCTAGTGGAAGGGGCAATGGATGTGACGTTGCCTTTGTCGACGGACAAACCAACCGGTGAGGCGAGTATCGACAGACGGCCGTTGGCCGCCTCGCTCAAACTGGACTGGATGCGTGTGGCCAGTTCTAACTTCGGTGAGGTACCTGACGTTTTTTGTTCAGCGAGTTGGTAACCTTCCTTGATCAGATTGTGCATGGTGAGAGCGGTATTCAGGTTGTCTCGCACTTTAGCCTTGATCTGTTCGGAGGACAGTATCTTGGTATTAATGGTGGACGAGTAGGGCCGTGGCACGGTGTCAAAGAAACTGCCTGACTTGATAAAGCCTTTTGAGGTCGAGAACTCGAGCTGCCGATTTTCCTTGGACAGTTCCAGGCTGGCCTTGCCTTGGGAAACATTGATGAGTTCTTGTGAAAGGGTGGTGGAACGGGTTGTGGCAGCATCGCTTTGGTGTGTTTGGTTGATTGACGAGGTACTTATCGGCGGGAGCATGTCTTGCCTTCCTGGGTGGATGTCCTGGGTAACCCTATTGGCTAACCGATCGGCGAACTGACAAAAAACGCTCATTTAGACTGCGGTCGCCTACGACGCTCACTGCGACATCGACCAAGAGTGCGCAATCACCCAATCGAATACCCCTACATTCACCCAGGTTCCGATCCCTCCCGGTTAACAAAACATAACGTGCCGTCGATTGTCAGCCCTTCAAAAACACCGATAGGATAAGCCAGCTTCCGAAGGGGCTCTGGATTGCGGGTTTCAGGACTATGCTCTGAAACAGTCATCCCGGTCAGCACCCTAGCGGCGCCCAGAAAGGTTGAACGACCTAACAATAATAATGGGGGAAGGTCTATGAGTGAGCCTGTCATGGGTGTGGGTATCTGCCGCCCGCCGGCATTACGCAAATTCGCGTTGCTGGCTACAGCGCTCTCGCTGTTGGGCTCTGCCATGCTGTCAGCACCTGCGCTGGCCGCGGCTGCGCCGGCATCCGACGTTGTTTATTCGATTGAATCGGCCAAGGCCAGCAAAAGCCTGATGCTCGATGTCGTCCACGCAGGCAAGCGCCTGGTGGCGGTCGGGGATCGTGGGCACATTCTGTACTCCGATGACCAGGGCACAACCTGGACTCAAGCCAAGGTGCCAACCCGGGCACTGCTGACCTCAGTGTTTTTTGTCGATGACAAACACGGCTGGGCCGTCGGTCATGACGCGCAGATCCTCGCCAGCGAGGACGGCGGCGTCACCTGGACCAAGCAATTCGAAGATCTGAAGCGCGAATCGCCGCTGCTCGATGTCTGGTTCCAGGACGTCAACAGCGGCTTTGCCGTGGGCGCTTACGGTGCTTTGATGACCACCACCGATGGTGGGAAAAACTGGGAAGATGTCAGCGACCGGCTGGACAACGAAGACCAGTTCCACCTCAACGCCATCGCTGCGGTCAAGGACTCCGGTCTGTTCATCGTTGGTGAGCAGGGCAGCATGTTCCGCTCCGCCGATTGGGGTCAGACCTGGGAAAAACTCGAAGGCCCGTACGAAGGTTCGCTGTTTGGCGTGATCGGCACCGCACAACCTTCTACGCTGTTGGCGTATGGCCTGCGCGGCAATCTGTATCGCTCCACCGATTTCGGTAGCAACTGGGAACAAGTCGAACTCAAGGCCGAACGCGGCGATCTGGAGTTTGGCCTGTCCGGTGGCACGCTGCTCGAAGATGGTTCCATCGTGATCGTTGGCAACGGCGGTTCGGTGATTCGCAGCAGCGACGATGGCGCAACCTTCGAAGTGGTCAACCGTAAGGATCGCATTTCCGTCTCGGCGGTCACGGCGGCAGGCAATGGCAATCTGGTTCTTGCAGGACAGGGCGGCGTTCGCGTCACTTCGCCGAACGGCACCGAGTCGGGCAAATGAGCCGGGTTAATAATAAGAAGGCGGAGCTATGACTTCCTTGAGTACTCATCACCAGGAAAAGGCGACACTCCTAGAGCGCCTGATCTTCAACAACCGCCCGGCAGTGATTGTCATCTGCCTGTTGGTCAGCATTTTCCTGTTTTGGCAGGCGACGCTGATCCGGCCGTCCACCAGTTTCGAAAAAATGATCCCGCTGGAGCATCCCTTCATCCAGAAGATGATGGAGCACCGCAACGATCTGGCGAACCTGGGCAACACCGTGCGGATTTCGGTGGAAGCCACCGACGGCGACATCTTCTCCAAGGAGTACATGGAGACCCTGCGCCAGATCAACGACGAGGTGTTCTACATCTCCGGCGTCGATCGTTCCGGCCTCAAGTCGCTTTGGAGTCCGAGCGTTCGCTGGACCGAAGTGACCGAGGAAGGCTTCGCCGGTGGTGAAGTGATCCCGCAGAGTTACAACGGCTCCCAGGCCAGCCTCGACCTGCTGCGCAACAACGTGCTCAAATCCGGTCAGGTCGGGCGTCTGGTGGCCAACGACTTCAAGTCGAGCATCGTCGATATCCCGCTGCTGGAGTCCTATCCGGACCCGCAGGACCAGGGCAAGTTGCTCGCGCTGGACTACCGCAAGTTCTCCCATGAACTCGAAGACAAGATCCGCAACAAGTTCGAAGCGCAGAACCCCAACGTCAAGATCCACATTGTCGGTTTCGCCAAGAAAGTCGGCGACCTGATCGATGGCCTGGTGATGGTGGTGATGTTCTTCGGCATCGCCTTCGTCATCACCCTGATCCTGTTGCTGTGGTTCACCAACTGCCTGCGCAGCACCGTGGCGGTGTTGAGCACGACGCTGGTGGCGGTGATCTGGCAGCTCGGGTTGATGCACTTCTTCGGTTTCGGACTTGATCCGTATTCGATGCTGGTGCCGTTCCTGATTTTCGCCATCGGTATTTCCCACGGCGTGCAGAAGATCAACGGTATTGCCCTGCAATCCAGCGAGGCCGACAACGCCCTGACCGCAGCGCGCCGCACCTTCCGCCAGTTGTTCCTGCCGGGGATGATCGCGATCCTCGCCGATGCCGTGGGTTTCATCACGCTGCTGATCATCGATATCGGCGTGATCCGTGAACTGGCCATCGGCGCGTCCATCGGCGTGGCGGTGATCGTGTTCACCAACCTGATCCTGCTGCCGGTAGCGATTTCCTACGTCGGCATCAGCAAACGTGCCGTGGCCCGCAGCAAGAAAGACGCGACCCGCGAACATCCTTTCTGGCGCCTGTTGTCGAATTTCGCCAGCGCGAAAGTCGCACCGGTCTCGATCCTGCTGGCACTGATCGCCTTTGGTGGCGGCCTCTGGTACAGCCAGAACCTGAAGATCGGCGACCTTGACCAGGGCGCACCGGAACTGCGTCCGGACTCGCGCTACAACAAGGACAACAACTTCATCATCAGCAATTACTCCACCAGCTCCGATGTATTGGTGGTGATGGTCAAGACCAAGTCTGAAGGCTGCTCGCGCTACGAAGCCATGGCGCCGATCGACGAGCTGATGTGGAAGATGCAGAACACCGAGGGCGTGCAGTCGGCGATTTCCCTGGTGACCGTGTCCAAGCAAATGATCAAGGGCATGAACGAGGGCAACCTGAAATGGGAAACCCTGTCGCGCAACCCGGACGTGCTGAACAACTCGATTGCTCGTGCCGATGGCCTGTACAACAACAGTTGCTCGCTGGCACCGGTGCTGGTGTTCCTCAACGATCACAAGGCTGAAACCCTGGATCGCGCGGTGCATGCCGTGCAGGAGTTCGCCAAGGAGCACAACACCGAAAACCTGGAGTTCATCCTCGCTGCCGGTAATGCCGGGATCGAAGCAGCCACCAACGAAGTGATCAAGAAGTCCGAGCTGACCATCCTGATCCTGGTGTACATCTGCGTGGCGGTCATGTGCATGATCACCTTCCGCTCCTGGGCGGCGACCTTGTGCATCGTGCTGCCGCTGGTGCTGACCTCGGTACTCGGCAACGCCCTGATGGCCTTCATGGGCATCGGCGTGAAAGTCGCGACCTTGCCGGTCGTGGCGCTCGGGGTCGGGATTGGCGTGGACTACGGCATCTACATCTACAGCCGTCTCGAAAGCTTCCTGCGTGCCGGCCTGCCGTTGCAAGAGGCGTATTACCAGACCCTGAAGTCCACAGGTAAAGCGGTATTGTTCACCGGTCTGTGCCTGGCCATCGGCGTGTGCACCTGGATCTTCTCGGCCATCAAGTTCCAGGCCGACATGGGCCTGATGCTGACCTTCATGCTGCTGTGGAACATGTTCGGTGCACTGTGGCTGTTGCCGGCACTGGCACGGTTCCTGATCAAGCCGGAGAAACTGGCAGGGCAGAAGGGCAACTCGCTGTTCGCTCACTGATCCCGGCGTAAAACAGAAAAGCCGCAACCCAGGTTGCGGCTTTTTTATGGGTCGAATGTCTGGTCCGGGCTTACTTGCCCATCGCCTGGCGGTATTGGCGAGTGCGCCGTGCGATGTGCAAACGATCGAGAATCAACGCCCAAATCGCCGACACTTGCGGCCGTGTCGTACGCCCGCGACTCAAACGAGCCAGCTGGAATTTCACCACCGCCATGTTCGCCAGCGATGCCAGTGCTTTGCGTTTCCAGCGAATCGGCGGTAGCTGCGGATGGCTGTTTTGGCCTTCGCGCCAGTGTTTGACCAGCAGCGGTTCAACGGCCAGCGCGGTGCCAATACCGGCCATCGCGATGCCGCTGTCGAGCACCTGTTCAACGATTGCCAAGCGGCGGATTCCGCCCGTGACCATCACCGGCATCCGCGCCACGCTGGCCAACTCGCCAGCCATTTCCAGAAAGTAGGCTTCCCGCGCCAACGTGCGGCCGTCGCGAGCTTCGCCTTGCATCGCCGGTGCTTCGTAGCTGCCGCCAGAGAGTTCCAGCAGGTCGATCTGCTGCTCGTTGAGCCACTGGATCACTTGCCGGGCGTCGTCGGCGTCGAAGCCGCCGCGCTGGAAATCCGCCGAGTTGAGCTTTACCGAAACACAAAACTGCGGCGATACGGCTTTACGCACCGCGCTGACCACGGCCAACAGCAATCGAGCACGATTCTCCAGCGATCCGCCCCAGTGATCAGTGCGGCGATTGGTCAGCGGCGAAAGGAACTGGCTGATCAGGTAACCGTGCGCGGCATGGATCTGCACACCGGTAAAACCGGCCCTTTCCGCCAATGTGGCGCTGGTGGCGAAGCGCTGGATCACCTCTTCAATGTCGGCTTCGTCCATCGGTTTCGGTTCGGCGAACATCTTCGAAAACGACCCCAGATCCAACGCCACCGCCGACGGTGCCAAGGCTTGTTGACCGAGGTTGGCCATGGTCTGGCGGCCGGGATGATTGAGTTGCACCCAGAACTGCGCACCACCGGCCCGGCCAATGTCCGCCCATTGTCGAAAGCGCCCAAGGTGGCGCTCATCCTCCAGCACCACGCCGCCGGGGCCGGTCATGGCGCGGCGGTCGATCATCACGTTGCCGGTCAACAACAGACCGGTCCCGCCCTCGGCCCAGGCCTGGTACAAGCGAAACAACGCGTGGTCGGGCGCCTGATCGAGATCGGCCAGGTTTTCCTCCATCGCGGCTTTGGCGATGCGATTGCCGATGGTCTGGCCGTTGGGCAAATTCAACGCTTGGAAGGGCGACATGCTTGACTCCTCATCAGTGATGCGTAGAGGCTAAGCTTAAAGTTAACTTTAATGTCAAGCAGGCAAACGAGGGCACGATGAAGATTGGTGAACTGGCGCAGTTGAGCGGACTAACCGCTTCGCGCATCCGCTTTTATGAGGCTCAGGGGTTGATCCAGCAGGTGCAGCGCTCGGCCAACGGCTATCGGCGCTATCCGCAGCAGGTTCTGCAAACCTTGCAGATCATCCAGTGCGCCCAGCAGGCCGGGTTCAGCCTGGAAGAACTCAAGAATCTGTTACCGGATAATGTGACGGGCGCGTTCAAGCACGATGAACTGATGGTCAGCCTGCAACGCAAGATCGAGCAGATCGAAGCGATGCAACTGCACCTTGCTCAGAGCAAAGCGCAGTTGCTGGGCTTGATCGAAAACATCCAGGCACGTCCCGAAGGCATGGCCTGCGATGCCAACGCCGAGCGGGTGCTGGCGTCATTCAAGCACTAAGGAGCGTTGGGGCGCAGGAATCGGGTTGCGCATCAGCGTGCCCACCACCAGCGCACCCAGCAATGCCGCAAGCCCCGCGACCCACAGCAACAGACTGAAACCTGCGACAAAAGCCTGCCGGGCCAAGGGTCCGACCAGCGTTCGCGCCGCTTCGGGCAGCAGGCTCATTGCCGCGCTCATGTCACCGGCCACCACCCGCGAGGCGACATCCTTGGATTGTTCGAGCAGCGCCGGAGCCTGGCTCGACAGGCCAGTGTGCAGCTGTTGTTCGGTGTGGCCGGCGAGCAGGGCGCCATACACGCCGATGGCCAGCATCACCGCACTGAAGCGCATGGTGGTGCTCATGCCCGAGGCCATCCCGGTGCGCTCCCGAGGCACGCAGGCCATGATGTTTTTCTGCGTGTCACCGTTGAGCAGACCGGCACCGGCGCCGGTCACGGCAATTGCCAGGGCGAAGAGCGGGTAACCGCCGCTGTTGACGGCCCAGGCGCTGAGCAGGTTACCGCTGCCCACCAGCGTCAAGCCGATGGCCATCATGTTCGCCGGGGTCACGCGACCTGTCAGGCGTGCGCCGATGCGCGGGAAAATCAGCATGGTCACTGCAAACGGCAACATGCCCAGTCCCGCCGAAATCGCGGTAAAACCCAAACCGTTCTGCAGATAAAACGGCAGCATCGTCATCATCACCTGGGCGCACGCAGCGTAGGAGAACATCCCGAGCAGGGCGCCGATGAAACGCGGATGGCGAAACAGTTGCAGGTCGATCATCGGCCTCTGTTGCAGGCGTTCGATCACCACGAACAACCCCAGCAGCGCCGCGCCGCCAATCAGGCGCGCATAAGTGACCGGGTTGTTCCAGCCGATGCGGTTGGCTTCGATCAGGCCCCAGATCAGGCATAACAGACTGGCGCTGAACGCCAGACTACCCCAAGGATCGAGGCGTGCGGCCTGGGCGTCGCGGGATTCCGGCACCGCGCGCCAGACCATATACATCAGGAACAGGCCGACCGGCAGGTTGAGGTAGAAAATCCAGCGCCAGCCGACGTACTCGGTGATCAATCCGCCCAAGGTCGGCGCAGCGGTCATCGCCACGCCCATGCAGCCGCCCCAGAACGCCCAGGCCTTGGCCCGTTCCACTTCATCGTGAAAGGTGTGGCCGATGGACGCGAGCGCCGAGGTCAGCAGCAGCGCGGCGCCGACGCCTTTGATGGCGCGGGCGATGTCGAGAAACAGTGCATTCGGCGCGGCGCCGCAACCCAGCGACGCAAGGATGAAAATGCCCAGCCCCCACATCAGGGTTTTCTGTCGGCCAAAACGGTCGGCCAGGCTGCCGGCAGGCAACAGCAACGCGGCGAAGGCCAGCATGTAAGCACTGACCACCCATTCGATGTCCGCGAAATTCGCCCCCAGATCCCGAGCGATGCTGGGCAAGGTAACGGCGACGATGTTGGTGTCGAGCACGATCAGCGAGCAAACGGCGGAAGCAGTGAGCAAGGTCAGGCGTGGGCTTACCTTGGGTTTGACGGACATGGCAGGGGTTCTCTACTGTGGCGGTTCGTGCAGCTTATCGCTCGCTGAAGATGTCTTTGTTAGGCGCGCTTCATCACTTCATTACCTTTGAGCTAATGCAAAAATGGACATCCGTCACTTCCGCTACTTCCTGGCCGTCGCCCGGCAGCGCAATTTCACCCGTGCCGCCGAGCAACTGGGCATTGCACCGCCAACGCTGACCCGGCAGATCCAGGACATGGAAACGGAACTGGGCACGCGGCTGTTTTTGCGTCAGGTGCGGGACGTCAGCCTGACCGAGGCTGGCGCAGCGCTGCTGATCGAGGCCGAAGCCACGGTGCGGCAATTCGAATCGGCGCAACGCAATGCGCAACGTGCCGGTCGCGGTGATATCGGCCATATCGAACTGGGTTACGTCGCCTCGGCGGTGTACTCGGGGATATTGCAAAAACAGGTGCAGGGTTTTGCAAGCGAGTACCCGGATGTCAGCCTCAACGTGCGGGAAAGCCCCATGGCCAGCCTGCCGAACATGATCCTCGAAGGGCGCTTCGATCTCGGTTACATCCGCTGCCCGATGGCCTTGCCCGAGGGCGTCGAAGGCGTGCGCCTGAATGATGAGGGCTTTGTCCTGGCGCTACCGGTCGACTCGTGGCTGACTCGCTTGCCGGTGATCACTTCGGCGCATCTGCAAAATGAGAACTTCATTCTTCCGGAGCAAGTGATTGGCACTTTGCAAGTGGCCGCGCAGGGTAAGTTCGTCCCGAAACTGGGCGCGCAACCGGGTGGATTGGTGGCGGTGATTGCGCTGGTGTCGCTGGGGCAGGGCGTTGCGGTGGTGCCGGAATCGGTGGTCGGGCATGTCAGTTTGCCGAATGTGGTGTATCGGCAGGTTTCGGACTGCAATACGTCGTCGTGGTTGGCATTGGTTCATCGGCGGTTTGAGAAATCGCCGGCGGTGGTGCGGTATATCGAACGGATCAAACATTCGGGTTAGCCTTCAGAAGATCGTCCGAAGGCTGCGATCTTTTGATTTCCTACAGATCTTGAAATGATTTCCGGCTGTAGGATTTGTCGCTATCACCTGTACGATTCAAGTCCTTTTTTCCTTTCAGGACTTGCATGAACACCCTCACGGAGCCTCCCAGTTATCCTTCCTTCTCGCGCCAACGCGCGGTCTTGACGCACGCGAAACATCCGGTCTTTCGGGTTCTGAACACCCATGACATTGCAGCTCCACGGCCTCTGCGCCGCGCCTTGCCATGCCCGGCATTCTGAATTCACTGAAGAGATCGAGACGTTTTTATGGAATGGTTAGCTGACCCCACCGCATGGCTGGGCTTGTTGACGCTGATTGTGCTGGAACTGGTGCTGGGCATCGACAACCTGGTGTTTATCGCGATCCTGGCGGACAAGTTGCCGCCGCATCAGCGCGACCGTGCGCGGATCATCGGTTTGTCCCTGGCGTTGTTGATGCGTTTGGGCCTGCTGGCAAGTATTTCCTGGCTGGTGACCCTGACCCAGCCGTTGTTCGAGGTGTTCGACAAGAGCTTCTCCGGGCGAGACCTGATCATGCTGTTCGGCGGTGTGTTCCTGTTGTTCAAGGCCACCATGGAATTGCACGAACGGCTCGAAGGCCATGTCGGCGAACGTTCGTCCAATTCGGCCTACGCGCTGTTCTGGCCCATCGTGGCGCAGATCGTGGTGCTGGATGCGGTGTTCTCCCTCGATGCGGTGATTACCGCCGTGGGTATGGTCGATGAACTGGCGGTGATGATGATCGCGGTGATCATTTCCATCGGCCTGATGATCGTCGCCAGCAAACCGCTGACCCGTTTCGTCAATGCGCACCCGACGGTGATCATGCTGTGTCTGGGTTTCTTGATGATGATCGGCTTTGCGCTCACCGCCGAAGGCCTGGGCTTCCACATTCCCAAGGGCTATCTATATGCGGCCATCGGGTTCTCGATCCTGATCGAGGTGTTCAACCAGATCGCCCGGGCCCGGCGCAAGCGTTCGATGCAAGGTCTGCGACCGATGCGCGAACGAACTGCCCACGCGGTGATGCGCTTGCTCGGCGGGCGCAAGATGGCGGTGGAAGAGGTGGGTGAAGAAATCGCCGACATGCTCGACAACGGCGAGGCACCCAGCGAAGAACTGTTCGATCGCCGTGAGCGGGTGATGATCAGCGGCGTCCTGCAATTGGCGGAGCGACCGATCCGCACGTTGATGACCGTGCGCGCCGATGTCGATCACATTGACCTGGCCGATGACGCCGAGGCGATTCGTACGCGGCTGATGCATTCGTCCTACTCGCGCCTGCCGCTGATTCGCGACGGCGCGGTGGATGAGCCGTTGGGCTTCGTGCACAAGAAGGAACTGCTTAAGGAGTTTCTGGCCGGCAACGAACCCGATCTGGCGCATCTTGCACGCCAGACGATCAATTTGCTGGAGAGCTATTCGATCCTCAATGCCCTGGAGCAGATGCGCAAGGCGTCGACGCACATTGCGTTCGTGGTCAACGAGTTCGGTGATTTCGTCGGGGTGCTGACCATGACCGACATCCTTGAGTCGATTGCCGGTGAGCTACCCGATGCCAGCGAAATCGAAGGCCCGGACGTGATCGAAGAGAAGGGCGGCTTCGTGGTCAGCGGCGCATTGAACCTGGCGCGGGTTCGACAGCACACCGGATTTGCCGCAGAACCAACCGATGACTATCAAACTTTGGCCGGGTTGGTCGTGAGTCTGCTGGATCGGTTGCCAATGATCGGTGACAGCCATGAGTGGGAAGGCTGGCGCTTGACGGTCACGTCGGTGGAAGAGCGACGGGTGAAGAGGGTGCTACTGGTGCGCATCGGCAGTTAACGGATTGCGCCGTGCGCTGTGGACATGTCAAGGATGGGAGGACTGACGTGATGTCAGCCTCCCACGTTCATTCAGTGCAACTTACGGACGAACAACGAACGTCGCCGGTTGTGCCCAATCAGACACCGCATCGTTGAGCGTTTGGTTGGCCGTCATGGGAAACTCGCCCGAGCGCAGTTTTTCAGTCACCTGGACACGCCATTCACCATTGTTGTCCACCACGCCACTGCCGTGAACGACGCCGCCGTAGCCCGCCTGATAGAGTTTTATCGTGGCACCGGGATAACCGCGGCCAAAAACCAGCGGCTTGTCTGTGGAAGCCTGGGAGGGCGGATGAATAATCGGCTTCTCAAGGCCCATGACTTTATCGCCCGACCAGGCCCAGGCACTTCTGGTTGGCCACTCGGCATAGTCGATACGAAAGTAAAATTTGGTTCCGGGTGCAATGAGGTTGCTCGGGACTTGATAACTGAACGGGCCACGCGCTTGATTGTAACTGTGGATCAACGTTGGGCCGGTGTAGATCTCCAATCGCCACGCCGCCGCCTTGCGAGCCCGTGCCTCGATCAAAAAGCCCGGGGTGAGATAAGCCCCTGGCAGGGGCTGCGTGATGGACGGGCCACCAAATACACCCGCCATCGCCGCTTCGGCTTCATCTTTACGGATTTCCATATCCATTTGTTTACTGCTCCATTGGGGGGACAAATGTTGTCCCGCTGGAGCAAATTTTTAGCAGCTTTGCGCCGGAAACACTCCTTGGGATAGTTAACCGTTTGTAACCCCCGCAGCAGTTTTCATGCAGGCCATTGATTCAATTCAACAGATGAAAGGTATACCGATCCTTCCCCGTATGTTTTGACTCATACAACGCCGCATCGGCCTTGACCAGCGCCTGATTCAAGGTGTCGTCATCCAGTACCTGCGCGAGCCCGATACTGATGGTCACCGGATGCTGAGTCGGTTGCTCGCGCACCACCCGGCAAAGCTCCCCGGCCAACGCCTCGACCTCTTCCCGGCGTACCCCCGCCAGATAAATTGCAAACTCCTCACCGCCCAGGCGCGCGTATTCGTAGTGGCTCATTACCGCTTTGATGTCCTGCGCGATGCGCTTGAGCACTTCATCGCCGATGTCGTGGCCGTAGACGTCGTTGACCTTCTTGAAGTTGTCGATATCGATCATAGCCAGGTAGTGATCGTGTTCACGTGGCGTGGCGTGCAATTGCTTGTCGGCGCGGGTCATGAACGAACGCCGATTGGGGATTTCGGTCAGCGTGTCGATGTACGCTTGATCCAGCAGTAACTTGGACATGATGAAGTTGTAGAGTTTGGCCTTGCGCAAGGTGAGGAAGCTGTAGATGGTCAGTGCGCAAATGAACGTCGTGTAACTGAGCGCCATCACACCCCTGAGTTCTTGCGTTTCGATACCGGAGTCGTAGAAGGGGTTGAGAAATGCCCACGTGATGAGTTGTGCGGCAAAGAATGCCCAGCGACTCAGGGGCAGCACCGACGCGGTGAACAACGTGGTCGATGCCGCCAACAGCAGCCAGGCCGGTTGGTGGTCTTCGGGTACCCCTTCGATCAACAAGCGCGTGCCCAAAGCGATGGTGAAGATGAACAACAGGTTCAGCTTCTGGAAATGCCGAGCGTCGCGGGTGAACAGCAGAATGATCACCAGGATCGTGAAGACGCCGACAAACACCACTGAGCGCCACGTGAAGCTCTGGTCGCCGACAAAGCTGAGAATCAGGTCGTAGGCGATCCAGACCGCGATACTGGCGATGTAGATCAACAGGCAGAACTTGTGCAGCCGGTCGAACTCATGCTGGAGAAACTCGGCTTTCAGCGCCGCTGGCGCGGTTCTCTTCAGCACTTCATCTTCAATGGTTTTGTACATCGCTGCCCTTGGTCTTGTGTTGGTTGTCGAGAATCACCTTGCCCCATGGCCGGTAACGCAGCGAAAAAACCGCTGTGGGGTGGCAACCTGGCGATATTTGCAAATTGGCTGGCTCGGCGCGGAAGGCTTGCCCGGCAGCGCTGACCTGATGGAACGCTTCCTGGACGATGCCGATGGAGCAGGGCAAGGCATTGGCGTAGCCGTTGCGCACCAGTGCCGGCAAACGCCCGGTGCCAACCCCGTCCTGCCACCAGACTTGAATCCCTGCACTCGCCAGTTCACCCAGCCACTGGGCATTCACCTGCGGCGCAAGTTTGCCGACGCTGAAGACGCTGACATGCAGTGGCGCATCGAGTTTGCCGGCGAAGTCCTTGAGTTGGCGCTGCAGGGTTTGCCTGCGATCAGGCGCCAGAAAGTGCAAGTCATCCAGCTCCATCGGCAGATACCAGCCGTTGACCGGCAGCTTCCAGTCTTTGCGCAGCTTCTGCTGCTGGGCCAGCGATTGCCCCAATTGCGCCTGCCAGTAACTCGCCAATCCGGCGCTGTCGAGTTCATTGATGCGCTGGTAATAGGCCGGGTCCATGCTCAAGCCCAGCACCAGGTTCAGGCCTTGCTCGCGGGCGAGTTTCAGGCTGTTGGCTAACCAGCCTGTGGCGCCGCCGAAGTCTGAGTCGCCATAGGCGGTCCATTGCACGATCAACGTGTGGGCGCCTTGTTTGGCGGTGTCTCGCCAGATCGTGCGCCATTGGCTTTCGCTGAGGCTCGCGTCGACGTTTAGCGGTTGATAGAAAATTCGCTCATCGGCGCGGGCCGCAGTGCTGCCCAGCAACAGGCACATGATCAGTAAAAATCGCCTCATCAGAAATTCAACTCCACGCCCAGCAGCACGCCGTTGCCGCCTTCATACAAGTTGCCGCCCAACGACTGCTGATACTCGGTGCGAACCGACAGGTGAGCGCGGTAGGCATTGTAGATATCGTCGTCGAACCACCATTGCCAACGCAGGCCGATACCGGTGCGCAGGTCTTGGCGCCAGTCGTTGCTCGGGTCCTGACTGGCGAACTCGAGAAAGCCGTAAGGCATGAGCGTTTGCGCACCGTTGAACGGCAGCTTCCAGGCATGACCTTGCTGGAAGCGCGAAAGCCATTGATGGTCGCCAGCCTTGGTCCACCACGCCGCATCGAGATAAAGGAAACGTTCCTCCCAATCGCTTTCGTCAACGCGCCAATCGTTGCGGAATCGCCCCTGATCAAGAAACGAAGCGGTGGCGCGCAGCAGGTAATCGGTAGTGGTGTGGCCGTCCTTGCGGTGATCTTCGACCTGATCCCCGAGTTTTTCCGGAACCAGCATTTGGCCCAGGCTCAAGCCGTGGTTGTCCTGATCATCGAACTGACTCTGCTTGTAGATTTCGCCATAGAAGTTGATGTTCGCCGTGCCCCAGGGCTTGTAGCGCAGGCCCACGCCGGTGCCGAGGGATTCGGCGTAACTTGAGCGGCCGACGCCGCCCAGCAACACGCGCCCGTAGACTGACAGCGTGCTGCCGGCGCGACTGGGTTCCTCGCCGAGTGCGTGGTCCCACATGGCCAGTTGCACGTTTTGCGAGGTCGAACGGCGTCTGGAGCCGGTGGTGTCGTCCGGCAGCAGGAAGTCGTTGGTCGAGACGCCGGCCGGTGACCAAGTGCTGGCGATGGTGCGCGTGTCACGACGGGACAGGGTTTCGTGGGCACGGCGCTGGCGGTAGCGGCGGGCCTCCATGCTGCCGTCCTCGTCGTCGGCGGCTACCGGGTGCTGTTCCAGATCGATTACGCGGCGCAGTTCCTTGCGGGCCGAGGCGCTGTCTTCGGCTTCGTCGTAGCGCCAGGCCAGGGTTTCGCCGAGGCGATAGTCTTCCGGAAAGTCTTTGGTCGCGCTTTGCAGATAGGGGACGGCGCGAGCGCGTTCTTCCCGGGTGTCTGCACCGGCCAGGCGCATGCCGTAATCGGCGCGATAACGCGGGTTGTCCGGTTCAAGGCGAACGGCTTCGGCCAGCCACGCGGTGCTCTGTTGCAGGTCGCCGGCCTTTTGCGCGGTGACCGATGCGGCGTAGAAATGTCCGGCGTCCGCTGACTGTTGCAGGGCGGAGCGCTGGCGCTGCAAGGCGAGGGCGTGATCGCCCCGGGCATCGGCAATTGCCGCGCCCAAAGCCCATTCGTTGGCGCCACGGCTGCGGCTTTGCTGCCAGTAGCGTTCGGCGGTCTGCGCATCGCCGGCATTGAGGGCGCTGCGGCTGGCGGTGAGTCGTGCGTTATCGCTCAGTTCGGACGCCGGGGTGCTGCGCCAAATAGCCAAGGCACCGGGAGAATCCCCGGCGGCTTCCAGCGCGTAGGCCAACGGCAGGCGACTGCCACGGTCGCCGAGTTTTTCTGCGCTTTGGTAATACACCACCGCTTCGCCGGGACGCTCCGGCATCGCACAACGACCCAGGGCGCGGTAGTCGCCGGCGCTTTGCGGATGATCGCCGATGGCCTGTCGCACCGCCGTGCACTGGCCGCTTTCCGCCAATTGCGCCAGCAGTTGACCGCGAGTTGCGGGGTCGACGCGATTGAGCAGCGATACCATGCGTTGCTGTTGCGCCGGGGTCGGTGTCGACGAGGCATACAACCCGGCCAGGCGTTGCAGCAGGGCGGCTGGCAGCTTGCCGTTGTGGCGGTCGTACGCGTTTTCGAGCAGTTGTTGCGCGTGCTCACGCTGCCCGGCATTCAGTGCCAGATAGGTCGCCTGATCGAGAGACCTCAGGTTGCCGGTTTGCTGGTAATGCCGCTCCCAGAGTTGTTGCGCCTCTGCATTGCGACCCAATGCCTGCACCAGCTCGGCCCGGCGCTTGACCACGTCGGCGGTCTGCGGTTGACCGGCGAGCCAGGCCATGACCTTGTCGCTGCGGCCCTGTTGTTGCCAGACGTTGAGCAATTGCGCTTGCCGGCGGCTATCCCACGGCTCGGGCAAGCGTGTGCTTTGCAATAGATCGGTGGCTTGCAGGCGCTGGGCGAGGACCAGCCAGGCCTGCGGGTCTTCGTCGGGCCGGCATTTGCGCAGTTGCGTCAGCGCGGCTGGCGGATCACGCCGGGACAACCATTCGGCCGTCTCCAGGCACGGCCGCTGCAATTCGTCACTCAGGCGCTGGACCGTTGCGCTGTCGCCGGTTTCCCGCGCCAGTTCCCACAAGCGCTGTCGCTGGGCTGGATCGGCAAGGTCTTCGGGCGGTAGCGACTGCATCCAGCGCTGTGCCTGCTGGGTATGCCCCATGGCAATCGCCCGCTCGACCATGGCCAATCGAGCCTTGCGCGCAGCTTCCGGGCTAGGCGCCTGTTGCAGCAATTGCTGCAAGGGTTGATCGTCGAGGCGTTGCACGTAGGCGTTGGCCAGCCGTTGCCAGCCTTGGGCGTCCAGTTGATTGCTCGCGGCCAGGGGCGCCAGTTCCTTGATGGTGCCGTCCCAGTCGCGCAACTGCTCGGACCAATTGGCGCGGGCCATTTGCAGGATTCGTTGATCGCCCTTGGGGGCCAGTTGCGCCAGCCAATCGTGGGCCCGCGCCGCACCGCCGAACTTGGCCAGGCTCAAGCTGTAGGCCTGCCAAAGGCGTATGCGTTGGGTCATGTTGCTGGTGGCGATCCACTGTTCGACCTGCTCGCTGCCCGGCGGATCCTGTTCGATCCAGGTCAGGCGCAGGTTGAGCAGGGCGTCGCTGTTTTGCGGGTTGTCCGGCAGCGCTTGCACGGCGTCCTTGTAGCGCCGCTGTTTGTCCAGCGCCTCCACCAGCAAGGCACGCGCTTCATCGTTGTTCGGCACGATGCCGAGAAGGTGGCGCATCAACCGTTCGACTTCGGCCCAGTTGCCTTTTTTCGCTTCGCGATAGCTGCGGTCCATGTAAGGGAAACTGCGGAACTGCTCAAAATCGGTCAACGGTTCGGCCTGCACCCACGCCGCGGTACAAAGGCTCAGCAGCAGGCTGCCGACAAGCAGGGCGTGACGCTTGCCTGGCTTCATTCGACCTCCCGGGCAATGCCGAAGGCGGCTTGCTGTTCAGCGGCCTGATCCTCAAGCGCCTGTTCGAGCACTTGCTGGGTAATGATGCCGCGCGAGATCAGATGTTCGCCCAGCGACATGCGCTCGGCATCAAAGTCGATCAAGGCCTGATTGAACAACGACGGCGGGACCATTCCTCGCACTTGCAGCAAATTGCCCAGCAGCACTTGATGGTGACTGACGCGCTCAAGCAAGGCTTCATCGTCCTGATGACGTTCAAGCACTTCGAGCATGTGATGCACGTCTGCGCTTTGCCGGGCGCTCGGGTACCAGAATCGGATCCCCAATGTCACCCGGCCCTGAGGCGCGAGACGGCAGCGAACCGAGCGTTTCAGCTGACGGCTGATGGCGCCCAGCGATACCTGGCTGACCGGGCCTTCGGAGGCCAGCACCAAGGTGTCGCCCTCTTCGGCGGCGGGCAGCACGCCGTAGTGCGTGGCGACCTTGCGCGGAACGGCGTCGATCAGGCGTTTATCGAGTTTGAACGGATTGAGCGGCGCCCATTCCATGTCCAGTTGTTCGGCCAGGGTCTGCACCAGTTGCGTGGTGTCGATGTGGCCGCGCAGCAGCAGTTCGTGGCCCAGGCGCCGACGCACCGGGTTGGTGATCGCCGCGTCCAGTTGTTCTTCGCTAAGCAGGCCTTTTTCAACCAGCCGATGACCCAGCGGGGTGCGTTGCGCCTGGGCCAGGGCCGGGAATTCATGGGTGGTCTTGTCCCACGCTACGCGACGCGAATCGCCCATTTCCATGACTTGCCGCAAGGCCCGCAGGTTGGCGAAGAAATTGACGAAATTGCTCCACATCATCCGCGGCGCCGACAGCAGGCCTTCAACGATTCCGTAATAACGGGTGACGAACCAGCCGCGCTGGAACAACCGGTTGAGCAGCATCAGGCCGTTGAGCCAAAGCAGAGTCGTGAGCAGAGTGCTGTCGGTGAGGATCGACGGGTAACGCCAGGCCTCGGGGAAAATAACCGTCACCAGCCACATCGCCAGCAAGACCAGCAACAGCAGGTTGACCAGGAAGCTCAGCAGGTACGCGATCAACCCACGACGATCGCGCCACAGGAAATAATTGAGCAGGCCCGTGGGGCTCCAGCCGAGGTTCTTGGTGCCCTGGAATACGATGCCGACGATCCAGCGGGATTTTTGTCGGATCGCGTGCTGCAAGTCCCGGGGGAAATGTTCACGGACGCAGATCACCTGGGAAAAGGCGCGGTTCATGCCGAACACCCAAGGCTGTTGCAGTGCCAGTTTCGGGTCGCTCACCGAGTAGCGGGCGAAGATGCACTTCATGCCTTTCTGTTTGAGGCGGAAGCCGATGTCGTAGTCTTCGGTGAGGCTCTGCACATCGAAGGCAATGCCATCGCCATCCTCGAGCAAGGCGCTGATGGCCTTGCGGCTGAAGCAGGTGCCAACCCCGGCACTGGGGACCTGGCCGGTCAGCGCCTCGCGGACAATGACATCCTTGCCGTGATTTTCGGCGAACTCGTCGACGTAATGACCTGCGGTGAAACCTCTCCATTCGGGGGCGTAGGGATAGACCGGAATCTGGATCAGGTCCTTGTTCGGCAGCAGGTAGTTGAAGAGGCGTAGCTCCATCGGCGAGATCACATCTTCGGCATCGTGCAGGATGAAACCGGCAAACTGGATTTTCGCATCGCTTTCAAAACGCAGGATGGCGTCGATGATGTTGTTCAGGCAGTCAGCCTTGCTGGTGGGGCCGGGACGGGCGCAGATCACCTTGTGCACATTCGGGTAGTGCTGGCAGACCGCGTCGACGTCGGCCTGGGTCTCTGCATCGTTGGGGTAGGTGCCAACGAAAATCTGATAGTTCTCGTAATCGATGGTCGAGGCGGCCAGGCGCGCCATTTCGCCTACTACACCGACTTCATTCCACGCCGGAACCATGATCGCCAACGGCTTTTCGCTGATGGTGTAGAGCCGCTGTTCATCGGCGCGCTTGAATTTCTCATAGTAGCGCCAGCGGCGGATCAGCTTGCGGGTCCAGTAGACGACGTCGATGAACAAGTCATCGAGGCCCAGCACGAACATCAACAGAGCCAGGGCAATTGCGAGGTATTTGAGGCCGAAGAGCACATATGCGAAGAAATCGACCAGGCCCAGACTCATGCTCCTTTACCCGCTACTGCGCGGTGTTTGAGCCACACTCCGAGCCGATTGGCGATCCGTTCGCTGGCATGGCCGTCGCCGTAGGGGCTGTGGATGCGGCTCATGCGCTGGAAGGTTGCGTCGTCATCGAGCAACAGGCTGGCTTCCTTGACGATGCGGTCGGTGTCGGTGCCCACCAGCAGCACCGTGCCGCCTTCGAGCACTGACGGCCGTTCGGTGACATCGCGCAGCACCAGCAACGGTTTGCCGATGGCCGGAGCTTCTTCCTGGATGCCGCCGGAGTCGGTGAGGATGAAATGCGCGCGGTCCATCAGCCAGACAAAGTGCTGGTAATCCTGCGGTGCCACCAGATAGATGTTGGGTTTGTTGGACAGTACGCTGTACACGGCGTTTTGCACCTGCGGGTTGAGGTGCACCGGGTAGACGAATTGCACATCCGGGTAACGCTCGGCGAGGGTGGCCAGGGCCAGGCAGATGTTGCGAAAGCCGCCGCCGAAGTTCTCGCGGCGATGGCCCGTGATCAGCACCATGCGCCGATTGTCGTCGAGCACCGCCAGTGGAGAGTCGGCCGCCGGATGCCACTGGATTTGTTGCTGATGGGTGCGCATCCATACCAGTGCATCGATCACCGTGTTGCCGGTCACTTCGATGTTGGCCTTGGGTACGCCTTCGCGAAGCAGGTTGTCTTCGCTCTTGGTGGTCGGCGCGAAGTGCAGGTCGGCGATGACGGCGGTCAGGTGCCGATTGGCTTCCTCCGGCCACGGCGCGCGCAAGTTTCCGGTACGCAAACCGGCCTCGACATGGCCGATGGGCAGTTGGCGATTGAAGGCGGCGAGGGCGGCAATGAAGCTGGTGGTGGTGTCGCCATGGACCAGCACAATATCCGGCTTCACCCGCTCGTAGGCTTTGTCCAGATGTTCCAGCAATTGCTCGGACAGACCATTGAGGGTCTGGCCCTGAGTCATCACTTGCAGGTCTTCGTCGACCACCAACTCGAAAGAGTCGAGCACCTGCTTGAGCATCTCCCGGTGCTGGCCGGTCGAGCAGATGTTCAGTTCGATACCGGGCCAGTTACGCAAGACTCGAGCAAGGGGTGCCATCTTGATGGCTTCCGGCCGTGTTCCGAACACCATCATGACTTTGAAGGACATGAACCCTCCCTGGACAACACACGCCACCACGCGTCGCCACTGTTAAGACTGTTTATCACTTGTAGATTGAATAAAGCAGTCGGATGGGGGGTTGTCCAACTCGGATATTTCTGACGGTTTTTGAGGGCGAGCCTCACAACAAGCTCGGAAATGTGGAATGCCATGACGTGATAATTTTTGTGCAGACGTCATGAGCTACCGCAAACGAGGGGTTTCAACCATGAGTAAAACCAGAAATTTTGCCCTTGGAGATCTCACGAGATGCCTTTTGGAGTGCTATTTTGAGTGTCTCTAAAAGCATCCCAAGGAATTGTTTCATGACACATATCGTGCTTTCTCAGGTCGTGGCGAGCATCTCGGAACTGAAAAGAAACCCGATGGGTACAGTTGCTGCGGGAGGCGGTTCGTCTGTTGCGATTCTTAACCGTAACGAACCAGCTTTTTATTGTGTCCCCGCAAAAGCGTATGAAGCCATGATGAACCGTTTGGAGGACCTGGAACTGATTGCCTTATGCAAGGAGCGGGAAAACGATCCAACCATAAAGGTTTCAATTGATGACCTATGAGTTGGAGTTTTCCGAAAAAGCCTGGAAAGAATGGAGAAAGCTGGGAGAAAACCTGAAAACCCAATTCAAGAAAAAGCTTCAGGAGCGATTGATCAATCCGCACGTTCCCGCAGATCGACTCAGTGGTCTTGGTAATGCCTACAAGATCAAGTTACGCAGCGCGGGATATCGAATGGTTTACCGCGTGAGAGACGAAGTACTCATCGTGACCGTGATAGCTGTGGGGAAAAGAGAGCGCGACGATGTCTACAAGGATGCAAAAGCGCGCTGACGATCGCGCCGATTTGATGCACCTAACTGGGTCATCCAAACCCTGTTGTGAACCAGATACCCGCTCTCTGTAGCCATCGGTAGCGGTTACTTTCCCCGAGCGTTTCGTAACGTTTTTCCACGTGCGTACGCATCCCCCTGATTCAAAACACTTTTCAATCCCCCCTACATTCCCTCCACAACCTGTGGCACACTTTCTGCTGTCTATTCCGTTGTTACATACCTAGTTCCGGTATAGCGGAATATACATCACCCTGGAGTGCTTGCCATGCATCGCCGACCTTCCTTGTTCAAAGCGTGTGTTTTTCTATTTGCAGCGTCTGCTGCTGCCATGGGCGTGGCCCAGGCGGCGGACAGCAAGCTCGATAGCGTTCTGGCCCGTGGCAAATTGATTGTAGGCACCGGCAGCACCAATGCGCCGTGGCACTTCCAGGGCGCCGATGGCAAGTTGCAGGGCTTTGATATCGATATTGCGCGCATCGTGGCCAAAGGCTTGTTCAACGATCCGAGCAAGGTCGAGTTCGTGGTGCAGTCGTCCGACGCGCGGATTCCCAACCTGCTGACCGACAAGGTCGACATGAGTTGCCAGTTCATCACTGTGACCGCCAGCCGTGCCCAGCAAGTGGCGTTCACCTTGCCGTACTACCGCGAAGGCGTTGGCCTGCTGTTGCCGGCTAACAGCAAGTACAAGGAAATCGAGGACATGCAAGCCGCCGGCGATGGTCTGACCGTGGCGGTCCTGCAAAACGTCTACGCCGAAGAACTGGTGCATCAGGCGCTGCCTAAAGCCAAGGTCGATCAGTACGACAGCGTTGACCTGATGTATCAGGCCGTGAACTCCGGTCGCGCCGATGCGGCAGCCACCGACCAGTCTTCGGTGAAATACCTGATGGTGCAGAACGCCGGCCGCTATCGCAGCCCGGCCTACGCCTGGAGCCCGCAAACCTACTCGTGCGCAGTCAAGCGTGGCGATCAGGACTGGCTGAACTTCGTCAACACCGCCCTGCATGAAGCCATGACCGGCGTTGAATTCCCGACGTACGCGGCGTCATTCAAACAGTGGTTCGGCGTGGACCTGCCGTCGCCAGCCATCGGTTTCCCAGTCGAATTCAAATGATCCCGTGAGAGCGGGGCGGTGTTGAATCGCCCTGCTCAAGGTACTGCCGACCATGAACTATCAGTTGAACTTTGCCGCCGTGTGGCGCGATTTCGACACCTTGCTGGCGGGGCTCGGTCTGGGTCTTGAGCTGGCGCTGGTGTCTATCGCCATCGGCTGCGTGATCGGCCTGCTGATGGCGTTTGCTTTGTTGTCGAAGCACCGCGCGTTGCGGGTGCTGGCTTCGGTGTATGTGACGGTGATCCGTAACACGCCGATTCTGGTGTTGATTCTGTTGATCTACTTTGCGTTGCCGAGCCTGGGGATTCGTCTCGACAAGATCCCGTCGTTCATCATCACCCTGTCGCTGTATGCCGGGGCGTACCTGACCGAAGTGTTCCGTGGTGGGTTGTTGAGCATTCCCAAGGGCCAGCGTGAAGCCGGGTTGGCGATTGGCCTGGGCGAGTGGCAGGTCAAGGCCTACGTCACCGTGCCGGTGATGCTGCGCAATGTGCTGCCGGCGCTGTCGAACAACTTCATTTCGCTGTTCAAGGACACCTCGCTGGCGGCGGCGATTGCCGTGCCGGAGCTGACCTATTACGCGCGCAAGATCAATGTCGAGAGCTACCGGGTGATTGAAACCTGGCTGGTGACCACGGCGTTGTATGTCGCGGCCTGCTACCTCATTGCCATGATGCTGCGCTACCTCGAACAGCGTCTGGCGATCCGCCGATAGGAGGCCCCATGTACGAATCCCCCAGTTGGTTGCACGAGTTGTGGGTCGCGCGCGAGCCGTTGATGCAAGGTTTTTTGACCAGTGTGCAGGCTTCGGCGCTGGCGATTTTGTTCGGCACGGTGATCGGTGTTTTCGCCGGGCTGGTGCTGACCTACGGCAAGTTCTGGATGCGCGCGCCGTTTCGTTTTTACGTCGATGTGATTCGCGGTACGCCGGTGTTTGTGCTGGTGCTGGCCTGCTTCTACATGGCGCCGGCGCTGGGCTGGCAGATCAGCGCGTTCCAGGCCGGCGCCTTGGGCCTGACGCTGTTCTGCGGCTCCCACGTCGCCGAGATCGTGCGCGGTGCCTTGCAGGCATTGCCGCGCGGACAGATGGAAGCGAGCAAGGCCATCGGCCTGACGTTCTACCAGTCGCTTGGCTACGTATTGTTGCCTCAGGCATTGCGGCAGATCCTGCCGACCTGGGTCAACTCGTCCACCGAGATCGTCAAGGCCTCGACGCTGTTGTCGGTGATCGGCGTGGCCGAGCTGCTGCTCAGCACCCAGCAGATCATCGCCCGGACGTTCATGACCCTGGAGTTTTACCTGTTCGCCGGTTTTCTGTTCTTCGTCATCAACTACGGCATCGAATTACTCGGCCGGCACATTGAAAAGCGGGTGGCCTTGCCATGACTCAGACTCAAACCAATAACCAGAACGGCCAACCGCTGCTGGACATTCGCGGCCTGCACAAACGCTACGACCAGCTTGAAGTGCTCAAGGGCGTCGACCTGACCATGCAGCGCGGCAACGTGGTGACGTTGATCGGCTCCAGCGGCTCGGGCAAGACCACGCTGCTGCGCTGCGTGAACATGCTCGAAGAATTCCAGGGCGGGCAGATCCTGCTCGACGGCGAGTCCATCGGCTATGACGAGGTCAACGGCAAGCGCATCCGCCACCCGGAAAAAGTCATCGCCCGCCATCGCGCCATGACCGGCATGGCGTTCCAGCAGTTCAACCTGTTCCCGCACCTGACGGCGCTGCAAAACGTCACCCTCGGTTTGCTCAAGGTGAAAAAGCTGCACAAGGACGAGGCCGTGGCCCTCGCGGAGAAATGGCTGGAGCGCGTCGGTCTGCTGGAGCGCCGCGATCACTTTCCCGGCCAACTGTCCGGCGGTCAGCAACAGCGCGTGGCGATTGCCCGGGCGATCGCAATGAACCCGAGCCTGATGCTGTTCGACGAAGTCACTTCGGCCCTCGACCCTGAGCTGGTCAGTGAAGTGCTGAATGTGATCAAGGGCCTGGCGGATGACGGCATGACCATGTTGCTGGTGACCCACGAAATGCGCTTTGCCTTCGAGGTCTCGGACAAGATTGTCTTTATGAATCAAGGTCGCATCGAAGAACAGGGTCCGCCCAAGGACCTGTTCGAGCGTCCGCAATCGCCGCGTCTGGCCGAGTTTCTTAAAAGCACGCGGTTTTAAACACTCGATTTTCAATCAGGAGAAACACTCATGAGCATTACGCGTTACGGCACCGGCAGCGCCGCTGCAGGCGGCACGCCTCGTCCTTTCGCCCGCGCCGTTGAGGCTGATGGCTGGCTGCACGTTTCCGGGCAGGTGCCGGCGGTGGACGGCGAGATCATCACGGGTGGCATCGTCGAGCAGACTCACCAGACCATGAAGAACCTGGTCGCCATTCTCCAAGAGGCCGGTTATGGCCTGGAAGACGTGGTGCGTGTTGGCGTGTGGCTGGAAGATCCGCGGGATTTCACCAGTTTCAACAAGGTCTTCTCCGAGTACTTCAAGCCCGAACACGCCCCGGCGCGGGCCTGTGTGCAGGCGAACATGATGGTCGACTGCAAGGTTGAGATCGACTGCATTGCGTACAAGAAAAAGGCCTGAATTTGACACCGATCGTTCCCATGCTCTGCGTGGGAATGCCTCAACGGACGCTCCGCGTTCGGCTCTTGGGACGCAGAGCGTCCCGGGCTGCATTCCCACGCAGAGCGTGGGAACGATCATTGGCGGTAAACTCCCGGCGACTTTGAATGGGAACCACTGAAATGACCGAAGACACCATCAAGCGCCGGGCACGCGGTCTGGACCGGGCGTTCGATATCCTCGATTTCCTCAAGGAAGTCGGCCAGCCCCTGCGCCCGAACGACATCGCCAACGGCATCGGCAGCCCGAAATCCACGGTCTACGAGCTGGTGGCTTCGCTGCTGGAACGACGCATTCTGGAGCCGGTCGGCAAGGACGGTCACGTTTATCTCGGCCGCCAGCTGTACTTCCTCGGGCAGGCGCATTTGCGTCATTTCGACCTGACCCGCGAGGCCGATCAGGCCTTGCAGGAAATCGTCAGCCAGACCCATGAAACCGCGCAGATGTGCCTGCTCAACGGGCGCAAATACACCGTGGCGCTGATGAAAGAGGGCGAGCGGCATTTTCGTATTTCCTCGGACATCGGCGAGAACGCACCGATCCCATGGACCGCTTCCGGGCGCCTGCTGCTGGCGCACCTCAGCGACCAGGAAATCGTCGACCTGATCGACCACGACGACTTCATCCTGCCCGACGGCGAGCGTTTGCCGCTGGAGCAGTTCCTGAAGGAAATCCGTCAGGCCGGTATCGACGGATTCTTCTCGTTCGATAGCGTTGCCGACACTTTTACCCATTGCTTCGCCGCCGCGGTCAAAGACCCTAACGGCGTGGCCATCGCGACCCTGTGCATCGTCGCCCCCCGGGCCGATGCCAAGAATAATTACAACGACTACCGCCGGGTGCTGATCGATAGTGCGAACAGCCTGGCCCGTCGCATCAACGAATAACCGCGGCCGTTTGCGGCCGCGAAAGTGAGGAATTCGACCATGTCTACTGCCCCCAATACTGCCAACGTGGATAAAGGCGCAGCACGGATCGGCGCAAGCCTGGTGCGTGACGTCAGCCTGCCGGCGCTGGTGCTGCACCGTGAAGCGCTGGAACACAACATTCGCTGGATGCAGGCATTCGTCAGCAACAGCGGCGCGGAACTGGCGCCCCACGGCAAGACCAGCATGACCCCGGCGCTGTTTCGTCGGCAACTGGACGCCGGCGCCTGGGGCATCACCCTGGCCAGCGCCACGCAAACCCGTGCGGCCTATGCCCACGGCGTGCGCCGGGTGTTGATGGCCAACCAACTGGTGGGCACGCCGAACATGGCGTTGATTGCTGATTTGTTGGCCGACCCGACGTTCGACTTCTATTGCATGGTCGATCACCCGGACAACGTCGCCGATCTCGGCGCCTATTTCGCCTCGCGCGGTGTGCACCTGAACGTGATGATCGAGTACGGCGTGGTCGGCGGGCGTTGCGGTTGCCGCAGCGAACAGGAAGTGCTGGACCTGGCCAAGGCCATCGCTGCGCAACCGGCACTGGCATTGACCGGGATCGAAGGCTACGAGGGTGTGATTCATGGTGATCACGCTGTCAGCGGGATCCGTGCGTTCGCCGGGTCTTTGGTGCGTTTGGCGGTGCAGTTGCAGGACAGCGGCGCGTTCGCCATCGCCAAACCGGTCATTACCGCTTCCGGCTCGGCCTGGTATGACCTGATTGCCGAGGAGTTCGAAGCGCAAAACGCTGCCGGGCGTTTCCTCAGCGTGTTGCGTCCAGGCAGTTATGTGGCCCACGACCATGGCATTTACAAAGAGGCGCAATGCTGCGTCCTTGATCGCCGCAGCGATTTGCAAGAAGGCCTGCGTCCGGCGCTGGAAGTCTGGGCGCACGTGCAGTCGTTGCCGGAGCCGGGCTTCGCGGTGATTGCCCTGGGCAAACGCGATGTGGCCTACGACGCTGGTCTGCCGGTGCCGTTGCAGCGTTACAAGGCCGGCGTGGTGCCGGCCAAGGGCGACGACGTCGGCGCCTGCAAGGTGACGGCGGTGATGGACCAGCATGCGTTCATGACCGTGGCGCCGGGGGTTGAATTGCGCGTGGGCGACATCATTTCGTTCGGCACTTCGCACCCGTGCCTGACGTTCGACAAATGGCGCACGGGGTGTCTGGTGGATGAGCAGTTGAACGTCATCGAGAACATGGAAACCTGTTTCTAAGGCTTGAGACCGAGGTGCGGCCATCGCGGGCAAGCCATGCTCCTACAGAACGGATGTGATCTGGCGAACAACATCAATCCTGTAGGAGCCGAGCTTGCTCGCGATGAGGCCCTGGCAGACAACATCGCGATACCAGAGACCCACAAAAATGAACACCATCAACACCCTCGGCCCCAACACCCCGCGCATCGCCCTGATCGGCGAATGCATGATCGAGCTACAGCACCGCGCCGACGGCAGCCTGCAACAAAGCTTCGGCGGCGATACCTTGAACACGGCGGTCTACCTGTCCCGTGAATTGGGCGCAGCCGGCTCGGTGGACTACGTCACCGCATTGGGCGACGACAGTTTCAGCGATGCCATGTGCCAGAGCTGGGCTGAAGAGAATATCGGTCTGGGCATGGTTCAGCGCTTGCCCGGACGCTTGCCGGGGTTGTACTGCATCCAGACCGACGCGGCGGGTGAACGGCGTTTTCTCTACTGGCGCAACGAAGCGGCGGTGCGCGATTGCTTCACCACCCCGGCCGCCGAGCCGATCCTGGCGGCGTTGCCGGATTACGACGTGCTGTATTTCAGTGGCATCACCCTGGCGGTGCTGGGCGTGCAAGGCCGGGAAAAACTACTGCTCACCCTGATCGAAGCCCGGCAGCGTGATGCGCGGATCGTCTTCGACAACAACTACCGGCCACGGCTTTGGGCTTCGGTGGAAGAAGCGCGGGCGGCTTATCGCAGTGTCTTGCCGTACATCGACCTCGCATTGCTGACTGTCGATGACGAGCAGGCGCTGTTCCATTTTGCCGATGATGCAGCGGTATTTGCCGCGTACGAGCAGATCGGCACGCCGGAAGTGGTGCTCAAGCGCGGTGCCGAGGCGTGTTTGATTCGTTGTGCTGGCGAGTCATTCGAGGTGCCGGCGCAGAAGGTCGAGCGAGTGGTGGACACCACGGCGGCGGGGGATTCGTTCAGCGCGGCGTATTTGGCCTCGCGGCTCAAGGGCGGAAGTCCGGCGGAGGCTGCCGAGGCGGGGCATCGGTTGGCGAGTCGGGTGATTCAGGTGCCGGGGGCGCTGATCCCAAGGTAAACGGTGAATGGCCGTTGGCTGCGCCATCGGATCGCTGGCAAGCCAGCTCCCACAGGTTTTTTGCTGCGGCTGAAATCTGTGGCCACTCACAAAACTCTGTGGGAGCTGGCTTGCCAGCGATGAGGGCCTAAAGCCAACCACTCAATCCCGGTAAAACACCTGCACCAGGTGATAGCCAAATTTGCTCTTGATCGGCCCATGCACCACCCGCAGCGGTTTCTTGAAGATCACCGCATCGATCGCACCGACCATCTGCCCCGGCCGCACTTCACCCAAATCACCGCCGCGCTTGCCGGACGGGCAGGTCGAGTACTTCTTGGCCAGCACATCAAAGGCTTCGCCCTTGGCGATGCGTTGCTTGAGTTGCTCGGCTTCTTCCGAGGTTTTCACCAGGATATGGCGGGCTTGAGCTTTCATGGGGCGAATACCTTGTAACGGTGGTGACAATGCTGGTGAGAAAGAGGGCGCGCGCGATTATGCCTTAACTCACTCGGAACGGCCGATCATCGTGCGAATCTTGTTGGCCAGCAAATCAATGGAAAACGGTTTGGCCACCATGTCCATGCCTTCCTCAAGGAAACCCTGGCGCTCGGCAGCCATCTGCGCATAACCGGTCATGAACAGCACTTTCAGTTGCGGGCGATGCTGGCGCGCGATCTCCGCCAGTTGCCGGCCGTTCATTCCCGGCAGGCCGACATCGGTGACCAGCAGATCGACCCGCAGATCGGATTCGAGCAAGGGCAGGGCGGCCTTCGCATCTTCGGCTTCGTGGGCGTGATAACCCAGTTCTTTGAGCAGGTCGAGCACCAGCATGCGCACCGCCGGGTCGTCTTCCACCAACACCACGGTTTCCCCGGCAATCGCCGGCGGCGCCTGGCTGATGACCGGTGACAGCACGTCCTCCGGCTCCACTGCATGCAGGCGCGGCAGATACAAACGCACGCTGGTGCCCTGGCCCGGCAGGCTGAACAGGCTGACGTGGCCGCCCGACTGCTGGGCAAAACCGTAAATCATCGACAAGCCGAGCCCGGTGCCTTGGCCGATCGGCTTGGTGGTGAAGAACGGGTCGAACGCCTTGGCCAGGACTTTGGCTGTCATGCCGGTGCCGTTGTCGCTGACGGCGATCATCAGGTAGTCGCCAGCCTTGACCGGTTCCAGGGTGTTGATGTCGCTGCTGTCGAGGTAGACGTTGGCCGTTTCAATCCGCAGTTCACCGCCATCAGGCATGGCATCCCGGGCGTTGATGACCAGGTTGAGCAGGGCGTTTTCCAGTTGACTGACATCGGTGCTGACCGGCCAGACGTCTTCGGCCAGTTGCAGCTTGAGTTCGATATGGTCGCCCTTGGTCCGGCGCAGCAGATCTTCCAGGGAATGGATCAGCTCGTTGGCATTCAGCGGCCTGCGATCCAGCGACTGACGCCGGGAGAACGCCAGCAGGCGATGGGTCAGCGCGGCAGCGCGGTTGGCTGAGGACACGGCGGCCTCGGTGAAACGGCCGATTTCTTCGGTGCGCCCGTCGGCGATGTAGCGCTGCATCAGGTCGAGGCTGCCGATGATCCCGGTAAGCATGTTGTTGAAGTCATGGGCGATGCCGCCGGTGAGCTGCCCCACGGCTTCCATTTTTTGCGCATGACGTAAGGCGTCTTCTGCGCGTTCGCGCTCGAACATCTCGTTTTGCAGGCGCTGGTTGGTCTCGGCCAGTTGCTGGGTGCGGGCGGCGACCCGTTCTTCGAGGGTTTCGTTGAGATTGCGCAACGCTTCTTCGGTCTGTTTGCGCTCGGTTTCGTCGATCACGAAGATGTAGAAACCGTTCACCGCGCCGTCCGCACCATGGCGCGGCAAGTAGTTCATCAGCGCATGGCGGATGCTGCCGTCGCGGTGCGGCGTGTTGATGCTGAAGCAGCACGATTTGCCGGTCAGCGCCTGGGCGATGTGCTCGGCGCGCAAGGCATAAGCCTCATCTCCCAGTACCTCGCGAACTGTCCGGCCGAAGAGTTCCTGGGGCGTGAGGCCGTACCAATCCAGATACGCGGCGTTGTTCAGGCGAAAGCGCTCTTCGCGATCCACATAGCTGATCAGGATCGGCATGGCGTTGATGATCAGCTGCAACTCGGTCTGACTCTGGCGCAGGGCCTGTTCGGTGTTTTTGCGATCGGTCAGGTCCAGGGAGGCACCGAGGAAGCGGATTGGCCGGCCGTGATGGTCCTTGTAGCAACGCCCGCGGGCAAATACCCAGCGCAGCTGACCGTCGGCTTGCAACAAGCGATATTCCTCGGCGTATTCAGTGCCGTGGGTGATGCAATGCTTGATGCTGCGGGCAATCAAGGCGCGGTCTTCGGGGTGAACGCCGTGGAGGTAAGCGCTGATCGGCAACTGGCCGGCCATGACCGGATCGATGCCGTGCAACTGGGCGAAATGCGCGTCGGCGATGAAACGGTCCTCGCTGATGTCCCAATCCCAGGTGCCCACCGCATCGGTGGCGGCGAGGGCCAGTTGCAAGCGTTCCTCGGTTTCCTGCTGCGCCTTGAGGCTGGCGGCCGAACGCTGCTCCAGTTCCAGGGCGATACGCCGGCGCTCGTTGGTTTCGATGGCGGTGACTAGAATTCCCGCGACCTCGGCGTTTTCGTCACGGATCGGGCTGTAGGTCAGGTCAAGCCAGAAGTCGGAATCCTTGCCTTCGCGTTGTAGGGTAAAGCGCTGCTCGCTGTAGGTCCGCACTTGGCCTTGTAGGACGGCGCTGTAAATCGGGTCGGCAAAGTCTTTGAGTTCTGGCCAGATCTGGTGTGTCGGCTGTCCGAAAGCGTGCGGATGCTTGCTGCCGGCGAGCAGGGCGAAGCCGTCGTTGTAGATCTGCGTCAGCTGCGGGCCCCAGAGCAACAGCATCGGCATCGGTGAATGGATCACGATGTCCACGGCGGTGCGCAGGCTCTGCGGCCAGGTACTGGCGGCGCCCAACGGACTGTTCGCCCAATCCAGTCGGGCAATCAAGGCCTGGGCATC
The DNA here is from genome assembly GCF_054070755.1 of Pseudomonas sp. SDO5591_S426. Lineage (NCBI taxonomy): Bacteria > Pseudomonadati > Pseudomonadota > Gammaproteobacteria > Pseudomonadales > Pseudomonadaceae > Pseudomonas > Pseudomonas sp. SDO5591_S426. The sequence goes on from NZ_JBSVXD010000018.1 coordinate 47,747, forward strand.
GCTGCCGGTGGGTGATGCGTTCATCAAGGTGTCCTGCACATGAGTCGGTGTGGCGTGTCTACTATTCTTGGTTGACGCTGAATGCCCCGATTCGGGTCATTTTTTTTCATTGAATGCTTCGCGGGTGCTTTTTGCCATGGAAATCGATGCGTTGTTAAAACGCCTGGCCAGCCAGGATGGCTCCGATCTTTACCTGTCCACCGGCGCGCCACCCTGTGCGCGTTTCGACGGTGTTCTTGCGCCCCTGACCGATCAGCCGTTCAAACCGGGGGATATCGCGGCGATTGCCGGGTCCATCATGGACGCCGAACAGCGTCTGGAGTTCGATCGTGAACTGGAGATGAACCTGGCTATTTCTTTGACCGGTATCGGGCGCTTTCGGGTCAATATTTTCAAACAGCGTAACGATGTGTCGATGGTCGTGCGCAACGTCAAACTGGACATTCCGCGCTTCGAAGACCTCAAATTGCCGCCGGTGTTGCTGGAAACGGTAATGCTCAAGCAAGGCTTGATACTGTTCGTCGGCGCCACCGACTCGGGCAAGTCTACCTCGCTGGCGGCGCTCATCGACCACCGCAATCGCCATAGTCGCGGGCATATCGTCACCATCGAAGACCCGATCGAGTACATCCACCGGCACAAGCAATCGATCATCAATCAGCGCGAGGTCGGCGTCGATACGCGCAGTTTCCATGCTGCGTTGAAAAATACCCTGCGTCAGGCGCCGGACGTGGTGCTGGTCGGCGAAATCCGCGACCGCGAAACCATGGAACATGCCCTGGCGTTCGCCGATACCGGGCATCTGGTGATCTCCACGCTACATGCCCACAACGCCCATCAGGCGCTGGACCGCATCATCAACTTCTTCCCCGAAGAGCGCCGGAGTCAACTGCTCAATGATCTGGGGAATAACCTCAAGGCCTGCGTTTCTCAACGACTGGTGCGTAGCCGAGATGGGCAACGCCGGGTGGCGGTGGAGGTGATGCTGGGGACGCCGACGGTTGGCGATCTGATTCGGCTCAATCAGTTTTCCGAGCTCAAGGGTGTGATGGAGAAGTCAGCGGCGCAGGGGATGCAGACGTTTGACGGCGCGCTTTATGCCTTGGTCGTAGAGGGCATGATTGATGAGGAAGAAGCGTTGAAGCATGCCGATTCGGTGAACAATCTGCGGTTGCGGTTGAAGTTGCACACGGAGTCCACTCCCGGCGATTGGGGGCTCATGGACTGACGCAAATCCCCTGTAGGAGCTGCCGCAGGCTGCGATCTTTTGACTTTAAAGATCAAAAGATCGCAGCCTGCGGCTGCTCCTACACAGGGCGCATTTCAACTCTGCAGCTCTGGCCGGTCGCGAAATTGCTCCAGCGCCTCTGGATTGGCCAGCGCATCGGTGTTCTTCACCTTCTGCCCATGCACGACATTGCGCACCGCCAACTCGACGATTTTGCCGCTGATGGTCCGGGGAATATCGGTCACCGCAACAATCTTCGCCGGTACATGGCGCGGTGTGGTGTTGGCGCGAATGACTTGGCGAATTTCCTGCTGCAACGCTTCATCCAGCTCCACGCCGTCGCGCAAACGCACGAACAGCACCACCCGCACGTCGTCCTGCCATTGCTGACCGATGGCCACGCTGTCGAGTACCTGCGGGACCTTCTCCACCTGACGGTAAATCTCCGCCGTGCCGATGCGCACACCACCGGGGTTGAGCACGGCGTCGGAACGGCCGTGGATCATCATCCCGCCGTTCGGCAATTGCTCGGCGTAATCGCCTTGGGCCCAGACACCGGGAAACTGGCTGAAATACGACGCCTTGAGCTTTTCGCCGTCGGGGTCGTGCCAAAGGCCGATGGGCATCGCCGGAAAGTGCCGGGTGCAAACCAGTTCGCCTTTTTCACCAATCACCGGATGACCGTCGTCGTTCCATACCTCGACGGCCATGCCCAGGCTTTTGCCCTGCATTTCGCCACGGCGCACCGGTTGCAGTGGATTGCCATTGGCAAAGCACGAAACGATATCGGTGCCACCCGACATCGAAGCCAGGCAGACATCAGCCTTGAGGTCTCGATACACGTAATCGTAACTCTGTGGTGATAGCGCCGAGCCGGTGCACAGCAGGGTTTTCAGGCTACCCAGATCATGGCTGTGCATGGGCTTCACGCCGCTGCTTTCCAGGGTTGCGAGGAATTTCGGGCTGGTGCCGAAGACACTGATGCGCTCGTCGTCGATCAGATCAATCAGGCGCTCGGGGTCAGACTGAAACGGCGAGCCGTCGTACAGCACAACGGCGCTGCCCACGGCGAGGGCCGAGACCAGCCAGTTCCACATCATCCAGCCGCAAGTGGTGTAGTAGAACAGGCGTTCGCCGGGGCCGAGGTCGCAATGCAGGCCATGTTCCTTGACGTGTTGCAGCAACACGCCGCCGGTGCTGTGGATGATGCATTTCGGCACGCCGGTGGTGCCGCTCGAATAGAGAATGTACAGCGGATGAGCGAAGGGCACGGGGACGAAATCCGGCTCGCCGCCGGGGAAATAGAAATCGTCCCACAGCGTCACGTTCGCCGCTGTGTGGAAGTCTTCGATGCGCGCTTCTGGCCGTGCGTAAGGCACGATGACCAATTGCTGCAACGACGGCAGGCGTTCGAGGATTTCGTTGACCTTGAGGGTCTGGTCGATCTCTTTGCCGGCGTAACGATAGCCGGCGCAGGTTACCAGCACTTTCGGTTCGATCTGGCCGAAGCGGTCGATCACTCCTTGCGTACCGAAGTCCGGCGAAGAGCAGGACCAGATCGCGCCGAGGCTGGTGGTGGCGAGCATGGCCACCAAGGTCTGCCAGGTGTTGGGCATACACGCCGCCACCCGATCGCCCAAGCCGACGCCGGCGGCGATCAAACCGCTTTGAAAGCCGGCGACATGCTCCGCCAGTTCGGCCCAGGTCAGGTGTTCGCGCTGGCCGTTTTCCGCTACGGCGACCACCGCCACGGCGTCGTCGCGACGGCGCAGCAAGTGTTCGGCGAAGTTCAGGGTCGCACCGGGAAACCACTGGGCGCTGGGCATTTGCGCGCCTTCGAGCAGTACCGCGTCGGGTTGCTCATGGAAGCGGATATCGAAGAAGTCGACGATGGCTTGCCAGAAATCCTGGCGCTGATCGATGGACCACTGGTGCAGGGCAGGGTAGTCGTCGATGTGCAGGTGATGTCGCTGATTAATGAAACGCCGAAAGGCTTCCATGCGGGTCTTGCCGATGCGCTCGGCGCTGGGTTGCCACAGGATCTCGGACATGGTTTGCCTCTTTTTGTTGGCGAGTGCTGAGCACTCGATCGCTAGCAGGCTAGCTCCCACAAGGAACCGCATTTCAATGTGGGAGCTAGCCTGCTAGCCTGCTAGCGATGAACGATAACGCGGTCTAGCGGCCAATCACTGCGCCAACCACCCACCATCAATATTCCACGCCGCACCCCGCACCTGAGCCCCGGCCTCGCTGCACAAGAACAGCACCAACTCGCCCAGTTGCGGCGGGGTCACAAACTCCAGCGACGGCTGCTTCTCGGCCAGCAAATCATGCTGCGCCTGCTGCGGGTCGATCCCGGTCGCGGCGCGATCATCGATCTGTTTCTGCACCAGCGGCGTCAGCACCCAGCCCGGGCAAATCGCGTTGCAGGTGACGTTGCTGGTCGCGGTTTCCAGGGCGACCACTTTGGTCAGCCCGATCACGCCGTGCTTGGCCGCAACGTAAGCTGCCTTGCCCGTCGAACCGACCAGGCCATGCACCGAAGCAATGTTGATCACTCGGCCCCAGCCCTTGGCGCGCATGCCCGGCAAACTCAGGCGAGTGCTGTGAAACACCGACGACAGATTGATCGCGATGATCGAATCCCAGCGCTCCACCGGGAACTCGTCCACCGGCGCCACGTGCTGGATGCCGGCGTTGTTGACCAGAATATCGACGCCGCCAAACTCACGCTCGGCGTAGGCAATCATGTCGGCGATCTGCGCCGGGTCGCTGACGTCGGCCGGGTGATGGCCGACCTTGCCGCCGAACTGCTGAACCTCGGCGATCACTTTGGATGCATCGCCAAAACCGTTGAGGATCAGGTTGGCGCCGGCCTTGGCCAGGCTCAGGGCAATGCCCAGGCCGATGCCGCTGGTGGAGCCGGTGACCAGTGCGGTCTTGCCCGAAAGAGTCGTCATGAATACCTCACACAATGCCAGTGGCGTAGAAAGTACCGATCACCACGAAAACCGCCAGGGTCTTGATCAGCGTAATACAGAAAATGTCTTTGTAAGCCTCGCGGTGGGTCAGGCCGGTGACCGCGAGCAAGGTAATCACTGCGCCGTTATGCGGCAGGGTGTCCATGCCGCCACTGGCCATCGCGGCTACGCGGTGCATGACTTCCAGCGGGATGTTCGCGGCGTGGGCGGCGGCGATGAACTGCTCGGACATGGCTGCCAGCGCGATGCTCATGCCGCCCGACGCGGAACCGGTGATACCGGCCAGCAAGGTCACGGTAATTGCTTCGTTGACCAGCGGATTGGGAATGCCCTTGAGCCAGTCGGCCAGCACCAGGAAGCCCGGCAGGGAAGCGATCACCGCACCGAAACCGTATTCCGAGGCAGTGTTCATCGCCGCGAGCAACGCGCCGCTGACTGCGCTTTTGCTGCCTTCGGCGAGCTTGCTGCTGATCGCTTTGTAGCCGAACGCCAACACCATGAGGATGCCCACCAGCAACGCGGCCTGTACGGCCCAGATCGCGGTGAGCTTGGCGATTTCGGTGGTCACCGGTGCGGCCATGCCCGGCAGCGCCAGGCTGTGGGTCTTGCCGTACCACTGCGGAATCCACTGGGTGAACAGCAGGTTCATGATGCCCACGGCCAACAGCGGCGACAGGGCGATCCACGGGTTGGGCAGTTTGATGTCGGCGGCGGTTTCCGGCTCGTTGCGCAAGTCGGTGCCATAGCCTTCACCGGAACGCTGGGCCTTGTTGCGTTGGCGCTGGAGGAACAGCATGCCGGCGCAGAAGACGAAAATCGTCCCGATCACACCCAGCCACGGCGCCGCCCAGGCGGTGGTGTTGAAGAAAGTGCTGGGGATGATGTTCTGGATCTGCGGGGTGCCGGGCAGGGCATCCATGGTGAACGAGAAGGCGCCGAGGGCGATGGTCGCCGGGATCAGGCGCTTGGGGATGTTGCTCTGGCGGAACATTTCAGCGGCAAACGGATAGACCGCGAACACCACCACGAACAGCGACACGCCGCCGTAAGTGAGCAAGGCGCAAACCAGCACGATCACCAGCATCGCCTGACGGGTGCCAAGCAAGCGGATGGCGGCGGCGACAATAGAACGCGAAAAGCCGGACAGTTCGATCAGCTTGCCGAACACCGCGCCGAGCAGGAACACCGGGAAATACAGTTTGATGAAGCCGACCATTTTCTCCATGAACACGCCGGTGAAGGCGGGTGCAACGGCGGAAGGGTCAGTCAAAAGGACAGCGCCGAGGGCGGCAATCGGGGCAAAAAGGATAACGCTGTAGCCACGGTAAGCAGCCAGCATCAGCAGCGCGAGGGCTGCCAAGGCAATGATCACACTCATGGTGTGTCTCCTGGGATTGTTATTTTTTTAGGTAGTACTTTGTGGAGGGGCTATAGCGAGTTTCGTGCCAAAAGCATAAGTCATTGAAATATAAGGATTTAATATTCTGAAAAGGATTATTTGTCTCTATTTGGAGATTTTTTGTGCCTGAAAAGATCGCAGCCTGCGG